>JBCCHO010000095.1:0-7669 GCA_039028715.1 Chlamydiota bacterium
AAATTTGGAGCATCTGTTTTCCGAGATTCCAAGGAGCTCTTTTGGAAATGGTTACAACCATTCCCTGCAAGATCTCCTTGAAATCTCGAAAAACATCTTGCTCAACTTTTTAGCAGAGCTTGTGAGAAATACGGGTTAGAGCTCTGTACACGACAAAAATCTCTCAATAAGGCTGGCAAAGGCTTTGCCAAAACGGTTTTTTCCTCCTCATGCATAGCGCTTTGGCTATGAATTCGTCTTTCAAAAAAGTTTTGCGTTGTCTTTGCTCACCCCTAGCGGGAGATTTTTGTCGTATACAGAGTTTTTAGATAGAAAAATTCTCCTAAAGCTCTTTTTCTAAAAAGGTTAAACTCTTCATCCAACTCCGCGGAAAAAGAGCGTGGAGAGCACAGTCGAATTTAAGTGGAAAGTTATAAAGAATTGGGCGCAAAAGGATTCGAACCTATGACCGCCTGTGTGTAAAACAGGTGCTCTACCAACTGAGCTATACGCCCATCCAAGGACAATCAACTCTATAAAACAAGCATCATTTTCCTCAAGAAGATTTTCAAGACAATAAAGCAATCGCACTGCATGGGGCATGAGAAGACACAACTTGGGTTTTAATCCAGCGTAAAATGAGGCATCATGAATTTTATCATTTAAAATTATGTCGGTTTAGTGCACACTAGGAGCTAGTTTTTTTAAAGGTGTCATTTGCGTTTCTAGGTCGAGCTCTTGCAAAAATCGCTCTCGAAGGGAACTTTGCAGGAGCCTCGAGAAGCACCGATAAAATGCGATTCGCTTTTATGCGGGAGTAGTTCAATTTGGTTAGAGCACCAGCCTGTCACGCTGGAAGTTGCGGGTTCGAGTCCCGTCTCCCGCGATTTATTCGCCCCAGTTGTAAAAAGAACCTCGGTTGATGGTTCTTTTTCTTTTTGTTTTTTCCAAAAAATAGTAAGATTCAATTCTTAGTCCGGGTTTCTCACAAGCTCTGCAGAAAGATTAGAGAGGACACACGGGAATCCTCATCCCGTTTGGGGGATTGAGATGAAAGTGTGCCTTGTGTATGATTATTTGAAAGTTCGCTCACAAGCATGTGGTCTTTTCGACGGGATGCTGTAGCTTGCGAACCAAACGTATCTACGTATCCCTTTTGGGAGAAATAGTAGTAGCCTAGGCACGGGCCAAAGTTGTCCAGATGCTTGTCTGACAAGCAGTCAGCCTCTTGTGGGTTTTGCGTAAGCAATAGGTCATTGTCAGTCATCAGTCTGGAAGCCCACCTCTTTTAAGGGGTTTGGGAGTGTCACGTAGACTGTTTTTTCGAGATTTCAATCTATGTCCGCAAGAAAGATTCTTAAATCTTTCCAAGGGAATAGATGGGAATATTCGGGGGGGGAAAACAGAGGCTCCAAACTTTTCCAGAGTCTTGTGAGCAATCTGGGTTGCCCTCTGGTTTTCTTGGGTTGTGATCCATAATTGGCGTAAAGGAGAGTAATTCCATTGGTTTCGGCGTATCGTTCATCTCGCACTAAAACACAAATGATCGTTTCCTACTTGTGTATGGCGATTGGATCTTTTTTAGCGGCGCTCTCGATCCGTGTGTTCTTATTCCCCAATGAGCTAATCGATGGAGGAATTGTTGGAATCGGCATGATTTTGACAAGGCTGACATCTCAAACGCTGTTCCCGCTTTACTTCTCTGTGTTGACAATTCCTTTTGTTTATCTGTCGTATCGGTTTATTCGGCGGACTTTTTTTGTGCAAATGACCATCGCGATTCTGCTGTTTGTCGGGTTCATGAGCTTGCTAACCCGTGTCCCCACATTACCGCTGAATGAACTCGAAACAATCGTTGTTGGAGGCGCAACTTTAGGGATAGGCGCTGGATTAATTATTCGCTCAGGTGGTTGCTTGGATGGAACTGAAATTTTGGCGATTATCATCAACCGTCGGTTTGGATTTACCGTTGGGCAAGTGGTGCTGGCTATTAATATCGTGATTTTTGCCGCGTATGGGTTAATTTTTCGCAACTGGCATGTCGCTTTTAGCTCACTACTGCTTTATGTTGTGGCTTTTAAAATGATGGATATCGTGATTGTCGGCCTCGATGAACTAAAGTCTGTGATGATTATTTCGCAAAAACCAGATAAATTGACCAAGCTCATCACAGGTGAACTTGGTCTCGGATTGACGATCATGTATGGGCGTGGCGGTTATTCTGGCGAGGAACAAGAAATTCTTTTTGTCATTGTCGAGCGCCTCGATCTAGCCGACTTGAAAGAAATTGTGTTGCGGGAAGATCCAACAGCTTTTGTCGCTATTGAAAATTTGCACGAATTCGTATCGGGAAAACAGTCGAAATTACCGGTTAAGAAGCGGGCGCGGCGTAAATCAAAACAGGGGACCTCTAAAGCAGCTAAGCCCAAACAGAAAAAGCGCAAAAAATTAACCTAATTCAACCCCAAGGTGTTTTTGATAGCGATTCAGATACAGCTTGAATTTCAAGGTGACTTCTAGAAGTTGCCTTGGACTAAGAACTGCTGCTTTTGAGAGGAGCCGAGGTTCTTGCGCTCATTCACTTTGAGCGCCTTTGGGTTGGAAGCACTAGATATGCAGGGAAAAAGGGAGAGATCTTATGCCATCTACACCAAAAGAATTGCTTTTTGCAGAAGAAGCTCGAAGAGCTCTTAAAAAAGGAATCGATCAACTAGCTGATGCAGCTGGAGGAACTTTAGGTCCCCGCGGGAAACATGTTGGGTTGCAAGCGAGTTTTGGCGCTCCAATGATCACAAGCGATGGTCACAGCGTCATCAAAGAGATCGAACTGAAAGACCCTTACCTCAATATGGGAGTGGGGATTGGGAAAGAGGTCAGTCGTAAAATCAAAGAAGAGTTTGGCGACGGAACGACGACGGGAGTTCTCCTGTTGCAGGCGCTCGTTTCTCACGGGTTAAAATGCATCGCTGCTGGCGCAAGCCCGTTATTGATGATTCGGGGGATGGAAACCGCATTGCAAAAAGTGCTCAGTGAAGTTGATCGACTCTCTATTGCTGTCGATCGGCCTGAAGCGATTGAAAACCTCGCAATAGTTTCCGCCTCCGGAGACCGAGAAGTTGGAAAAATAATCTTTCATGCCCTTGAACAGGTGGGAAAATCGGGGCTCGTTACAATTGAAGAAGGGCGGGCAGTAGAAACAGTTGTTGAGCTCGTTGAAGGAATGCGCATTGATCGCGGCTATACAAGCCCCTATTTTTGCACTGATGCCGATAAAATGACGGCCTCATTTACCGATGCTGATTTGTTAATTACGGATAAAAAAGTGACAGCTGTTCAAGATATTCTTCCGTTATTACAAAAAGCGGCCGCTGCTGGGCGTACGCTCATTGTAATTGCGGAAGATTTTGGAGGAGATGCTTTATCGACCCTTGTGATGAATAAGCTGCGCGGAACACTTAAGGTTTGTGCGATCAAGGCGCCTGCCTTCGGAGATCGGCGCAAGGCATTGCTCGAAGACATTGCTGTCTTGACAGGAGCTCAGGTCGTGACAGAAGAAAAAGGGATCGATTTGAAAGAGGTGGATCAATCAGTGCTAGGAAGGGTAGAAAGCGCGAAAGTGACAAAAGATCATACGACAATTGTCTGCAGCGATAGTCGATCGAAAGAAATCCAAGCGCGGGCACTTCAAATTGAAGCGCAAATTGCCAACACAGACAACCAGTACGACCGCGAATTTCTCGAAGAAAGGAGAGCAAAACTCAAAGGGGGTGTCGCTGTGATCCGCGTTGGTGCATCAACTGAACCTGAAATGAAGCATAAAAAACAGGTGTTTGAAGATAGCCTCAATGCCACGCGAGCAGCCCAAGAAGGGGGATATGTAGTAGGAGGTGGAATTGCCCTTTTAAGAGCAAGCCAAAGTATTGACGATCTCGACCTTACGGGAGATGAAAAGGCCGGAGCAAAAAGCGTGTGTCAAGCTTGCCGCTTGCCTGTTGCGACATTGATCAAAAATTGTGGCTATGACGGAGCTGTCTATCTCGATCGCATTCTAGCAGCGGAAAAAACGATGGGCTTTAATGCCTTGACCGGTGAAGTAGAAGATTTGATTGCCGCAAAGGTTATCGACCCAACGAGTATTGTGAAGGGGTGTTTAGTGTACGCATTGTCAGGATCAAAAACGGTTCTTACATCAGAAGTTTTAATTGCCGATGCGCCAAAGCAAGAGACAGCTTAAGCCACCGTTACAAGTGAAAAACGTTGCGATAATGTGTTGCGGGGGAATTGGCGATAGCCTATTAATGATGATTGTCGCGCGTCACTTTAGAGATGCTGGATATCAAGTGACTGTTTTTGGCGACTCGATTGATTTGGTAGCGCCTTTTTTTACCGGCTATGCGTTTGCTGTACCACCGCCGCTTGTGGATTTAGAGGCAAAACTCGCGTTTTTTGATCGCGTCATCGTCCAAAATGACCATTCAGAGCGCGCTTATTTTCTTTTTGACTTGCGGGGAAGAAGAACTGATCTTCAAATCCTTTTTCTATTCCCCACCTTTTGCCCAAGATGGCGCGATGGAGATCTTCTCTTTGACCGCGCGTGGCCAATGGCGACCAATCTTGCCGCCGCTTGTTGTGCATTGCTCGGCAAAGAAAAAGGGGTGTCAGGGCAGCGTCTTTGCCTGTCATCAGCAACAGTTGCGACTCTTCAAAAGGCAAAAAAAAACGGAATTCTTCTCCCAAAGGGAAACGTGTATCGCCGCTTCCCAAAGCGGATCGTTTTTCACCCAACAAGTAAAGCAGCAGTGAGGAATTGGAATCAGCGCTCTTATCTCAAGCTCGCTCACCAGTTGCGCCGGCGCGGCTGCTCGATTGCTTTTGCTGTCAGTCCCGAAGAAAGAGCGAAGTGGCTCTTTGTCGAGCGCGAAGGAATTACGCTCCCCGCATTTTCGACATTGAATGACGTTGGCGCTTATCTTTATGAATCGGGGTTTTTTATCGGCAATGATTCGGGATTAGGCCATTTGGCCTCTAATTTAGGGGTAGCGACGTTGACAATTTCAGGAGATTTGAGCTGGGTGCGCTTATGGAGACCCGATTGGACTCTTGGCGCTCTTGCTGTGCCTTACTTTCCGCTGCCTAATTTTAAAGGGATTGGGTGGCGGTTTCGCGAGCGGCGCTGGTCATATTTTGTCCCGGTCAGTCGTGCGTTACGCGCATTTGACTCGCTAAAAAATGCGTGGGAACAACGAGGAAAGACAGGAGATGTTGGATGAGAGCGGCGGTAATTGCAGCTGCTGGCATTGGCGATGGTCTGATGATGCTCGTTGCAGCTCATAGACTGTTTGAAAATGGGTATCAAGTGACGCTATTCCAAGATACACTTCCAGAGCTCGCGAGCTGGTTTCCTTATTGTCGGTTTGCTAATCGCACTTCATTACAAAACAGCTTAGCTAAGCTCGATAATTATGATCTGATCGTCTTACAACACGATAATCGCCTTCTTGCCCAGACAATTACAACTCAGGCGCGCCAAAAAAAGCTTTCTGTGACGATCACTTTTTACCCTTTCTACGACCCCGCGCGACATTTGGCTTTAACAAAGCGCGACTTTGTTTTTGATCAGCGGAAAACAATGGTTGAAAACATTGCGATCAGTATCGCTGCTTACTTGCCGGGAAGCCGTATCGCCACTGATAATGGCATTGCCATTCCCGCTGATCTTCACTACCGAGCCGAGCGCCGCCTGCTCATTCATCCGACAAGCACAGCACCGGAAAGAACGTGGAGCAAAAAAAAATTCATTTCGTTAGCAAAAAAGTTGCGCCGCCGGTTTGACCTTGTCTTTTGCATGCATCCCAAAGAGCGAGCAGAATGGATGGCTTTGGGAGTCGACCCTAACCAGTTGCCGCGCTTTCCGACGTTAAGCGAATTAGCTGCCTTTGTTTACGAATCGCAGGGGGTCATTGGAAATGACTCTGGCGTAGGCCATCTCGCTTCCAACTTGGGAATTCCGACGCTCATCATAGCGGAGTGTGCTAAACACATGGCAATGTGGCGCCCTGGCTGGGCAACAACAAATGTATTGACACCACCGCGTTGGATTCCCAATACAAAAGGGTTACGTCTTAGGAAGAAAAAATGGCAAGCTTTTATTTCGCCTCATCGGGTGCATCAAGCGATTCTAAATAACGCAGTTGATCTGCTAAGGACGACCAAATAAAGACAAAGTGCGCGTTAAGTTTCCCCAAAATAAAGTCGTTGACAAGGGGTGAACTTGGGTCAAGAGGCTCCTGCGCAAATTTAGCACGGCTAAAATGGTGCTGATCGGTCAGCTCATTGACGTGAAGCGGGACAGCTGTAATGTATCGCTGCTCCAAAAGCGCAATATCGCTTTCCTCGTGCTGACCACAAGTCGTGCCCGCTCCATCGAGCCAGTACACGGTGTGGCTATCTGCTTGGAAGGGAATAGAAAAAAATACTAGATTTATAAAAAATTATATATCAATGTGTTATCAGGTGACTGACCATTAAATCAATTCATTGAATTTGTGTTAAATTTATTAGAAACTCTTTGAGATCTCAACTTCACGGAGATAGAGAGGAAAGAAAAAGCAAAATGATCCCGATGTTATAATGTATGCCAAACTTAACGCTAAGGAGGGTTATGGGTACGTATTTGGTTAATGGAATTGTAAAAAATATTTTAGTTAAAAAAAGAGATAAAGATTTAAGAAAAAAATAGTTGATCAATTCCTGAAAAAAGAAATAAATCTAGATTATTACAAACATGAAGAAGATTCAGAATCTTTCGAATTTAATATTAAAGAGGAAATGTTTAATTCTAATTTTCTGGAATTTTTATCTAATCAATTTCAACTCTATTATAATAACGAAGAATCAGTAAAAGAAGTTTTTGAAGCTTTAAAAGAAACAAAGTCGCCAAAAGAAATTATGGAACTAGCTGATAAACGATGCCTCTCAAACTTTCAGTCGGTTAATGCCTCAACTCATTTCAGCAACGCCTTAATTCAGTATGATTTAATAGGCTATTTTCTTGATGGAAAAATTATTATGGAATTTCCTGATGCCATTTTGAGCTATTTTGAAAAAGTTCTGCGGTTTCAAAAGGAAAAATACCCTATAGTAGATTGTGTAAAGGTTATGATCAGCGATTGAAGATATCGAAACTCAAAAAATAGTTAAGGGAATAGGAGAATAAGAAGGCCACATACCCTTTTTAGAGGGTTCGATGGGAGGGCAATAGAAAAGAACAGGCAAAAAGAAGGTGATACGGTATAATCTAACCTCAAATTAAATGAGGACTTAATGAAGAAGTTACCCATTGGGATACAAAGCATTGTCGAAATCCTTGAAGAAGGTCAGCTTTATGTTGATAAAACATTATTCGCTAAACAGTTAATTGACGAGGGGAAGCACTATTTTCTGTCGCGTCCTAGGAGATTTGGCAAATCTCTATTCGTTAACACTTTGGAGCACATTTTTAAAGGGAACAAAGAGCTTTTCAAAGGGTGCCAGATATACGAGAGCGATTACGACTGGCAAGAGCACCCGGTTTTGCATTTCGATTTTTCTAGGATATTGAACATTTCCCGTGAAAAGCTTAACGAAGGGTTGCATGACGCTTTAGTGAATATTGGACGATACCATAATAAAGAAGTTACGGGGTCCTCGA
>JBCCHO010000096.1:0-7631 GCA_039028715.1 Chlamydiota bacterium
TCGACCATTCGAGCCCCTATTGACGGTGAGGTTCTCCAAGTCAATATTCGCATTGGTGAAGTTGTAGAAAAAAATCCTTTTGACCTTAAAGCGCACATCCTTTTTGGTCGCACCTTCCCGCTCCATATTCGAGTCGAAGTCGATGAAGACGACGCCTGGAGAATCGTCCCGAACGAACCAGCTGTCGCCTATGTGCGCGGCAACAGCTCTATCCAGGTGCCGCTAAAATTTCTCTATATCGAACCTTTTATTATTCCCAAAACAGCGCTAACCGGCGATAATAGTGAACGCGTCGATACTCGCGTTTTACAAGTGTTGTACTCTTTCAAGCCCGATAGTTTGCCGATTTATGTCGGCCAAATCATGGATGTTTACATCAAAGGATTGCCTTCTGATGAAAAATTTTAAGTGGCGCTGGAAACCAATCGTCGAAATGGCATTGTTGCTCTTGCTGATCGCAAGCTGCGCTGTTGGCCCCGATTATAAAACACCGACTATTGTCATGCCAAACTCGTTCTCAGAAGAAAGCGCGGCTAATGACCTAGCAACTGCTGAGCTCGCTTCTTGGTGGAAAAGTTTTAATGACCCACTGCTCGACGTCTTAATCCACGAAGCGATTCAGCAAAATTTTGACTACCAAATCGCCCTTGAAAAGATCATCGAAACCCGCGCCTTATACCACCTTCAAACTGCTGAGTTGTTTCCCAAAATTGACCTCAACGCTCAACAGCGCCGCTCGCGCATTTCTCAAACGATGTTCGAGTCTCCTTTTCTCGGCCCCTCGACCCAAGATTTTTATCGGCTCGGGTTTGATGCAAGTTGGGAAATCGACCTTTTTGGCAAGCGGCGGCGCGCTAAAGAGGCCGCTTTTTACGACTACGAAGCTCGAGTCGAAACCGCACGCGATGTCTACATCACGCTGCTCAGTGAAATTGCCACAGAATATATCCAAATCCGGTCACTACAACAACAAATCGCCCTGACAAAGAAAACGATCTTTGTCCAGTCGGATATTTTTCAATTGACGACATCGCTATTTACAGCGGGGCTTAGCAGTGATATCGAAGTGTCTAATGCCGAGCAATTGCTGAAACAAGAGCAAGCTAAGCTTTTCCCATTAAAAGAAGATCTCAAACAAGGAATCTATCGCCTCGCCGTTTTGCTCGGCAAAGAGCCAGAAAGTCTTACCGCTGAATTTGCCGATCGACAAGCGATCCCGACAAGTGTCAAAGAAATCCCCCTGGGACTTCCATCAGAGCTCCTCAGAAGACGCCCCGATATCCGCAGCGCTGAACGGACGTTAGCGATGGAAACGGCCAATGTTGGGGTCGCTGTTGCCGAGCTTTTTCCCACCTTTTCCATTTTGGGAAGCTATGGGTACCAAACTACCCAAAACGGCAAGTGGCTAAAGCCATCGAGTCGCAACTGGCGCTTCGGCCCGAACTTAGACTGGCCGATTCTTTATTTTGGGCGCTTGCGGGCAAATATTCACGCCACGACATCGCAACAACAACAAGCGCTGCTCAACTACGAACAGACGATTTTAGAGGCACTCGAAGATGTCGAAAGCAGCTTGGTCGCTTACAGACAAGAAGAAAATCGGTTGCGCGCGATTGAGCAAGAGCTCCTGGCTGTTGAACGCCGCTATACCCTCGAACGCGATCGCTACTTAAGCGGGTTGATCGATTTTTCAACACTACTTGCAGCTGACCAAGAGCGGCTTCAAGTCGAAATCCAGCGCGCCGTCAGCACGCAAACGCTGAGCACTAATCTGGTCGCTCTTTATAAATCACTAGGAGGTGATTGGCCATCCTCCTGCTCGCACTAAAAATTCTTATTGGCGACAAGGCCAAATTCATCGGGATCATCCTAGGGCTGAGTTTTGCCTCTTTTATCATCGTGCAACAGGCAGCTATTTTCATTGGGCTGATGGCTCGCACTTATGGTTTTATCACCGACACCTCGCAACCCGATATTTGGGTCATGGATGACAAAGTGAGATTTATCGACGATATTAAGCCGCTTCGAGATACTCAACTCCTTCTCGTGCGCGGCGTCGAAGGAGTCAAATGGGCTGTCCCCTTTTACAAAGGACTACTGAAAGCGCGGTTAAAAAATGGGAATTTTCAAATCTGCAACGTGATTGGCATTGACAATGCCACGCTGATTGGCGGTCCGCCGATTATGCTCGAAGGCAACCTGCGCGATTTGCGCCTTGTCGATGCGATCATCGTCAACAAAGAAGGCGCTGATGACAAACTCGCAACAAATAGCGGCCCCAGCCGCAACCACAGCTCACCAGTTGTTCCGCTCCAAATCGGCGAAACATTAGAAATCAACGACCACCGCGCTGTTGTCGTCGGCATTTGCAAAACAACGCGCACTTTTCAATCGCAACCTGTCATTTACACGACCTACAACCGCGCCATTAACTTCGCTCCTTACGAGCGAAAGCTGCTTTCGTTTATCCTCGTCAAAGCGCAAGAAGGCCTTTCGCCTCAAACCCTATGCCAACAAATCGAGCAACGCACTGGTCTTAGCGCCTATACTGGCAGCCAGTTTAAGCGACTCACGATCGAATATTACCTCAAAAATACCGGGATTCCGCTGAATTTTGGGATTGCCGTCATTCTCGGTTTTATCATTGGGATGGCTATTTCCGGCCAGACGTTCTACAACTTTATTCTCGATAATTTGCGCTACCTAGCCACCTTCAAAGCCATGGGCGCCGACAACTGGTTATTGACTAAGATGGTCCTTCTCCAAGCGGCGTGGATTGGATTTATTGGCTGGGGGATCGGCACCGGGACGGCTTGTTTGTTTGGCTTTTTATCGCGCAACAGCCAGCTCTCATTCCTTATTCCATGGCAACTGTTTGCGCTTAGCGGCCTCGTGATGTTTTTTATTTGCGCTTTTTCCGCACTCCTCGGTTTGTACAAAGTGTACCGACTCGACCCGGCAATTGTGTTTAAAAGCTAACTTGGGCTAGAAAAATATTTAATTTTTTATTAAAACCCAAGTTGTGTCTGATGATGGCTCATCTAAAATCCTCTTTTTCCACCTGTTTGAGGCTCGAATTTTCACCTACTTTATTCAAGTATGCTAAAAATTCGAGCCTCAAACAGGTAAAAAAACAGAAAATTTATCTGAACCATCATCAGGCACAACTTGGGTTTAAAAACCCAGGTTGTGTAGAAAGGGCTTAGCCGATGTCATCCCCCTCTTCTTCCGCCGCCGTTATTTGTCGCAACGTCCAAAAAACCTTTGGATCAGGAACACTTTCCGTCAAAGTTTTACACGGAGTCGATCTCGAAGTCAATTCTGGCGAGCTGCTGATGCTCGTCGGCCCTTCTGGCTCAGGCAAAACAACTCTCATCTCTATCATCACCGGCATTCTCAGCTATGAACAAGGAGAGTGCATCATTTTTAACAACAACCTGAGCACGCTGTCTGATAAAGAGCTGACTCAATTTCGCGGCGAGCACCTCGGCTACGTTTTTCAAGCTTTTAATCTAATTCCGATGCTCACCGCAGCGGAAAACACCGCCATTCCCCTGCTAATCAACAACGCCGATCGAGACGAGTCGGTCCAAAAAGCGCGCGAGCGCCTCGCTCAGTTTGGCCTTGAAGACCACGTTGATCGCTACCCATCCGAGCTATCGGGCGGCCAACAGCAACGGGTTGCGATCGCCCGCGCCGTGATCCACAATCCAAAGCTCGTCGTTTGCGACGAGCCAACAAGCGCCCTTGACCAAGAAAACGGCGCGCTCGTCCTGTCCCACTTACGCCATATTGTCGATCAGGAAAACTGCGCTTTAATTGTCGTCACTCACGACTCGCGAATCTTTGAGTTTGCCGATCGGATCGTCAGAATCGAAGACGGCAAAATCACCGATCACCAAACTCCCAATAAGCCTTCTTAATTGAAGAACCTATCCGTAAATAAAAATCTTCTTGCTTTTCACTCTTTCTGCATCGTTCTGGAAGCTGATTTGTTACCCTTGTCTCATGGACAATGTGTACAAATCAGCTTCCAAAAATTTGCTAGAAACCTGGTAAAAACCAAAAACATTTTCATTTACGGATAGGTTCAAGGAGTGATTTTTCCCAGTGAATTTTAGATGAGCTATCATCAAACGCGAACTTGGGGTTGAAGAAAAACCACCACTAAACTGTTAGAATACAATGACCTAACAATTTCGTGTTCATTTATAACAAGCTATAAAAATAGATTGCTTTTTATTTAAGTTTGATCTATACTCAATCTTTAAAATTAAAAATAAAGAGATAGGGGCAAATTAACATGAGTTCTAAATTAACAATTGATTCAAAATCATATATTAGCAATTCTTTGCTGCAAAATCAAAAAATTAAAAAACCAAAAACTAATCACGCATCAGAAGTGCAATCGAAATGCATAGATTTCATTGAAAAATGTATTGCTATGATTGATGCAGAAAGCAACAAATTAGCAATAAAGCCCAAAAAAGCCACTGATGATCAAGCCATCGCTAAAGTTAATGCCCAGTTTCATAAAATTGAATCTAGCAGTTTAGAAAGCATATGCCTCAAAGTAACACAAGGTCGATTGAAACTAAGCGCCATCCCAGACGCACTTTTTTTTGCTGTGCTCAAGCTCATCAGTCCTCGCAAGCTGGGAAGTCTTCTGGAAAAGGAAGACGTAGTTACAGCGCAAAAAAAACTCCATAACCAAAAATGTGGAAATAAACATGATCTACTGGTTCAATCGCATCCGATTGTAGAGGGAATAGCCCATATTCCGAAGTTTTTTGGATTTACCCATAAACAAATATGCTCTTTACTTTCTCAAAAAACCCTGGCGCTATGGACGCAGTGTCAGCAAAAAAAAGAAATCACATCAGCTCTTCAGAAAAGCATTAAAGATGATATTCTGAGAAATACCCTTCCGTTAACAGCTGAGCAAAAGATTATTTTTGCGCAATTAAAAGCTACAGGCAAGGTTTTGTTCATCCGTAGCTCTTCCAATGAGGATGGAGAAATCGTCAATGCGGGTGGCAATGAAAGCCTCGGTGATGTGAAAGAAGGCGAAAGCTTCACAGAAACATTAGCCCAAGTAATCTCGTCTTATTTTTCCGTACAATCTTTTCGCAATCGTACCAATGCTGGTGGTGACCCATTCAAGACTCTTCCTATGTGTAGCGTTTTGGTCATGGAAGAAATCAAAGAAACCAAAAAGCACATGATCTCAAGTGGAGTAATGATGACGAGCAAGCCGAGTTGGTCTAGTAAAAGCGGGTCTATGACGCTTATTACTGCTTCTTTCGGCCATGGAGGAGGAACAAATGGCAATACTACTACCGATCAGTGGGTCATCCAAGATCCGCGCCATATATATACGACAACGCGCATAAAATCGAGCCGCTTGCAAAGTCCATCGATAAAAGGGACAAAAACAGTCGCGAATGATCGCATATTGCAACGCACCAGCTCTCTTACCGAAAACCAAGTTAAGACTCTTTATCAACTAGGCGCTAAAATGGAAAAAGCATTTGGCCAACCAATGAACATCGAGTTCGTCTTTAAGCAAGATAAACAATATATTGTACAAGTAAGACCTGTGCGAGAGGCTAAATGTGTCACCAACGCAACCTACCTCAATCCAGCAATACCACTTCTTCCAAATGACCAGTTTCAAGGAGATATCATTGTATCGCCTCCTTGCGCATCAAATCTTTGCACTGAGAAAATTTTCTTCGCCAAAAACTTAGCCCAAGCTGAACATGACTACAAGCAAAAACATAAATTAATCGTCGTTTCCCAAATTGAAGCAAGTTCAACACACTCAGCAGTAAATTTTGGCAGCCAAGGAATTCCCTGCTTAGCTTTAAATGAAAAGCAATGGAGTCAAGCAAAAAAAGCGAACGCCAAGCAAAAAAAAGCAATTTTTTGTGCTCAACAAGCCTTATTAGTGTTTGAAAAAGCGCTGCCTAAGCTTAATACGCCTTTTATTATTCAAGGAGATTTTCGCCATCCGGCAAAAGTAACCCTGACGTTTGATCGTGAACACCCCATGCAAGGAAAAAGCAACCAAGCCGCCATCAAAAAGCTAAATAAGTTATTAAACATAGCTCCGCGGCAAATCAATCTAGATGAATGTAGAAAAACAGCTAAAAGCTTGTTTCATGCTCTTATGCGTAACGCAACATCCAAACAGCTAGGAGCAACCATTGACAAGATAGCAAAGATGTTTTTTGTGGAAACAGAAGCAGCAACAGCTGCGCTAGCTGCTCAAGATTACAAAAAAGCTACTTTTCATTTAGGTGTCTTACGGCAACTGATCAACCAGTCCGATTCTTCAGTTGTTGGCGCCCATAGTCTTTCTGGGATCACAAAAATAACGCTTGGTGAAGGGCCTATTGCGACCTTGATTGAAAAATACCCGCAGATGCGAGAGCTCGCTTTTTTAGGACTACAAGCCTTTGATATAGACGCTCAAGCGAAATGGGCGACATTGCTTGAAGAAAACAAAGATCATACCGAACAACTGGAAAAGCTCAAAGCGGGGCTTGATCGCCTACACGAATTTGGTTTTATTGCTGACTGGTTTTTATTTCATTTTTACCCAGAAAGCAAACCCTCACTTAAAGGTTTATTAGAAACATTAACTTTTGCAAACAATTTGTTAGAAATAGCAAATCAAAAAAAACGGTTTATTGATCTTGCAAATAGGGTAGAAACAGCTCATACAAGAGAGCAGTTATTAAAAAGCTATGAAATTCTAAAAAAAATATCCGTAAATTTTTTAAGAGAAACAAAGACACTAAATATTAGTAGCAGTTATGATAGGTTTATATTTAATTCTACCTTTAGATCATTGATTAATCTTTGGGATTTAACAGTTAAAACATGGATGACAACATCTTTTTTTGATAAAGAAGTTAGGGATATTTATGCTACAGAGAAAGTTAATGAATTTTATAAATTTGCTTGCGAACTTGATTTAAGAAATGTTTTAGGTGACGCTTTTATTAGATTTAAAAAAGTTATTTCTCGTATACCTTATAAAGATTTTAGAAATAAAATTTCACTTGAAGAATATAAGCATATTGCAAAAATGGATTTTGACCTAGAAAGCTGGATTATTAATGGAACTATAAGCTCTAGTAAAAAAGAAAGTTTTATCAGAAATAATAATGAATTATTAACAGTAATTCATCAAAATTTACTAAAAATTACTACGGCTAATGAAGAAAAGTTATTGCCTAAATCATTTTTAGAAAAATATGAAATATTTAAAAAAGTTCATGTTTTGAAAGCAAGACGTGGCGTTGGTAATAATGGTGTATTTGTATTTGTTGAAGAAAATAAAATTTATTTAAAGATTAATATACCATTAAATTTACATAGTAGTATAGTAACTATTGAACAAGAAAAAGAGAAAAGTGAGGCTACACTTACCCTCAACATGAGAGCTTCTGATAACTATAGATCTATACATTACAATTATTTTAATATTCTTTATGATTTATCCGGAATTGAAATTTTATCTAATAATAAGGTTAATAAAAACTTAGAAGTTAAGTTTAAATTGAAAAATAATACCGAACTTATTAATTTAAGTTGTGCTATAAGAGAGTTGCACCGTGCAA
>JBCCHO010000097.1:0-7599 GCA_039028715.1 Chlamydiota bacterium
AAAAAGTTGAGCAAGATGTTTTTCGAGATTTCAAGGAGATCTTGCAGGGAATGGTTGTAACCATTTCCAAAAGAGCTCCTTGGAATCTCGGAAAACAGATGCTCCAAATTTTTCCAGAGCCTTGTGAGAAATGCGGGATAGCTGACAATTTTAGGGAAATACTTTTTTAGATCCCTCTGGCTTATTTTGGATCCTGTTGTGTGTTTTGATTAAGTCGCAACAGGATTTTTTATTCTTGTGATTTTTTCAACTCTTTTTCTCTATGGGCTAATCCCGAATTCGCGTTAAGATGAATTTTTTAAGACAATTGCTAAAGGAAGGTGCTATGTTGCAACTCAACCATTCGTCTTTGCTAAAAACCAAAAGCTTTATCAATGGAAAGTGGACAGAAGGAACAGTAGGCAAAACATTTTCTGTGGTCAACCCCTTTGATCAGCAAGAAGTGACCCAGGTAGCTGAAATGGGGGCGCCAGAAGCGCGCAGCGCCATTGAAGCTGCCCACCAAGCCTTCCCAATGTGGAAAGCTTTAACGCCAAAAGAGCGCGGTGGATACCTTCTCAAGTGGAAAGAGCTTATTAGCCGCCACTGGGATGACTTAAGCGCCTTGCTCACCTATGAAGAGGGAAAACCCCATGAACAATCGACACATGAGTTGATGGGCTGCAGTGGATTTTTAACCTGGTACGCCGAAGAAGCCAAGCGATTGCATGGGCACACAATCACTTCTCCCGACGCCAGCCGCCGTTTTTTAACCTTGCGCCAACCCGTCGGCGTTGTCGCTCTTATCACGCCTTGGAACTTTCCTTCGGTTCTGCTCCTTCAAAAGTGCGCCCCGGCACTAGCAGCTGGCTGCACAGTTGTTCTCAAACCCGCAGAAGACACCCCTTTATCAGCTCTTGCCCACGCCTATCTCGCGCAAGAAGCGGGCATTCCACCGGGAGTTTTCAATGTAGTTGCCTGTGGCAACCCCGAGACAGTAGGACACGAGCTTCTACACCACCCTCTTGTTAGAAAATTTTCATTTACTGGATCGACAGATGTCGGCAAAAAACTGACCAGCGTTGCCGCTAAAACAGTAAAAAATGTGTGCTTAGAGCTCGGCGGTAACTGTCCGGCTATTATTTTTGAAGATGCCGATCTCGAGCGAGCAGTGCACCAAACATTTTGGCTAAAATTTTACAATGCCGGCCAGTGCTGCAACAATATCAACCGTTTCCTCGTCCACACCAAAATCTATGACGCTTTTATTGATGCATTTCGCCAAATGATTGACAAGCGCATCAAACTCGGCTCAGGAATGGATGCCACAACTACTGTCGGACCACTTATCAATCACCAAGGATTGGCCAAAGTCGAAGAGCTAGTGCAAGATGCCTTAAGCCAGGGAGCTGTCGCCGTTACAGGAGGACAACGCTCTTCAAAAAAAGATCTTTTTTACCCGCCTACGCTGCTGCGCAACGTCACTCCTAAGATGCGCCTTTACCGCGAAGAAATTTTTGGCCCTGTCGCCCCAATCTATTCCTTTACAACCGAAGAAGAGGCCATTCATATGGCAAACGATACGCACTACGGCCTCGCCGCTTATCTATTTAGTGAAAATATCGGGCGGATGTGGCGCGTTACTGAAGCTTTAGAAGCGGGGTCTATTGGCGCTAACACATGTGATGCCGTATCAGAGCTCCTCCCCTTCGGCGGGTGGAAGGAATCGGGTATTGGGCGAGAAAATGGCGCAGTGGGAAGCCTCGATAGCTATTGCGAGTACAAGTCTTTTATTATTGGCGGTATTTAGACCGCGTAGCCACGAGAAGATGCGAAAGGGGGGACTTGAACCCCCAAGAGGTTTTACCCTCACTACCACCTCAAGGTAGCGTGTCTGCCAATTCCACCACTTCCGCCTACATTACCCTGGCTACTCGGGTTGGAGATTCTTGGAAAATAACCGGCGCTAGCCCGGATTGCTCTCAAGTCAAAATCATCAAATTTCCCTGCGAAAGCGATTTTTGCAAAAGCCTCTTCAGCAAACTTTTTTTCCGAGGTTTCAATCTATTTCCGCAGAGAAAGTTCTTAAACCTTTCCAACAGAATAGATTGGAATATTCAGGGAACCAGATGCTCCAAACTTTTCCAGAGTCTTGTAAGAAATTCGGGCTAGAAGGAAAATCATACCGGCTTAAATGATATCCGAGCAAGGAGTTTTTGTATGAAATATCTCTTGATAGCGCTGATTTACGCCTACCGCTTTACAATCAGCCCCCTTTTTGGCTCTTGCTGCCGTTTTTACCCCTCATGTTCGACCTACAGCCTTGAAGCAATCAAGAAACATGGCGCTATTAAAGGAACGTATTTGATGATCAAGCGCATTGTTAAATGCCACCCCTATCACCCTGGAGGTGTCGACCCCGTTCCATGACCTTTTTTCCTTTCTGGTTTTGTGGAATGAGCAGCACGCTCCCAGGAAGTAACACATCTGAATGAAGTCCATTGATTGTTTGCAATATGTCAACTGGAACTTCAAACCGACGGGAAATTTTCCACAGCGTATCGCCAAACTGAACGACATAGGTTTTCATCGGCAGCATCGGCTCAACTTCTGGTGCTCCAAAAGGCTGGGAATCTATCTTTTCCTCATGTAAAGACTTTAATGCGCTTTGCGCCTCTTTCCGCACAGCATCACAGCGAAGACTTTTTGTGACTTCGATTAGAAACGCTTCTACTTCAGGAGTTGACGTATCAAACATTGCGAGTAACAGCTTCAGTTGAGCATCATCAAGCCTATTTAACGCAAAATCGGCATCTAGAGCAAAAAGCCACATTCCCGCTTCGCGCTGTCCTTGAGCAAAGATATCCTTGAGAAACAGTGCTAACTGCTCTTTCTTTTGACTGGGATACTCGATGAGATTTTCGGCCAGCAAATGGATGGATGGCCAATCGACCTGAAGCAAAAATGCCAATAGCTCATCGCACGCTAAGCCGGGAAGCCACCGGCTTAAAGCGGCCTGAATTACATAAAATTCTGAAGAGAGAAAAAAGGCTCGCTTGAGTGAAAGTGACGCCTTTGGTCCTTTTTTCCTCAGCGCCAAAAAGAGCCCTTTTGCTGTTAATGGCCATTTTTCGCGACGCGCAAAATCGCGCAGAGCAATGCGCTGATCAAAGCTAAGACCGGCAAAAAGAGTGACCGCTACCCATTCGCTATTAACAGGATTTTGAAACGCATACTCACGCCGCTCAATCGCAGATCCAGACAGCGCTCTTTCAAAATCAAAATGATGGCGCACAACAAGGCAAGCCAGGGCAAGATCGCACGCCAGCTGCCCCTGCTCAACGTGCGTTTCATCTTCAAGAAGATCAATAAGCTCCTCGAAAGATGCCCCCAGGTAAAGCGTGAATACATCGGCTATCTTTGATGAAACTGGAGCAAGAGAGCACTTAAGGCTGTCTTTTTTTTCTTGCACCAGGCGATGTGTCACTTTCTGATCTCGCAGTACGGCATAAAAAAATGTCGCTAAAAAAGCCACATTGAGCGTCACACTCAAAATCAGCGCATGCGTAAGCCGGCGCGATCGGCGAGCTAGCAAAGAATGAAGCGAGTCTTGGTCTGTCATAGCTCAAAAGATAGCAAATTCTCTCAGCCGATGCCAACTCTAAAACCCACTCAATCTCTATTTTTTTACCTGCCCAAAGCTTAAATTTTCATCTACTTTATTCAAATATGCTGAAAATTTATCCGAGCAATCATCAGACACAACTTGAGTTTTAACATTGACCCTCAACGTAATCCGAATCCCATTACCATGAATTTGGATGCCTTATGAGGCTCCTACGCAAAAATCGCTTTCGAAGGGAAATTTGATGATTTTGACTCGAGAACTACTTTTGGTAAATTGACATATCCTGCTAAGGATAGGCAATTTACCAAAAGTAGTTCTCAAGGGCAAAAGCGCGAATTTCACTCGAAATGGAATTTTGCGCGAGGAGCCTCTTATGGGTAAGATCGTTGTTTTCATAAAGCAAGGAAAAGTTCCATCAATCTCAACGATTTGCTACAATTAGCTGCATTGGAAATCCTAGGTTATAACAATGCGTCTTCTCTTATCTTGGTTAAAAGATTATTTAGACCCTAAGCTATCAGTTGAAAAATTAGCCGAGCGCCTCACTCTGATCGGCTTAGAAGTCGATGCTATTTACCCGACTCCGCTTTCTTTTGCTCATGTGATTGTTGCCGAAGTGCGCGACGTCTCTCCCCATCCAAATGCCGACCAACTAAAAATTGCCGAGGTTTTTGATGGCACACAATGCTTACCAATCGTCTGTGGTGACCCCCGCTGTCGCAGTGGAATGAAAACGGCCCTGGCTCAAATCGGCGCTTCGCTAACAGATGAAAAAGGGAAGCGATACACCATCAAAAAGACAAAATTGCGCGGGATACACTCACATGGAATGCTCTGCAGCGAAAAAGAACTGGGCCTTTCAGAAAAAGGCAACGGCATCATGTCTATTACCAGTGATATTCCCGCTGGTACCCCGCTTGAAACGCTCTACAGCGACACAGTTTTTGATATTTCACTGACTCCTAATCTGGGACACTGTATGAGCGTTCTCGGCATAGCGCGCGAACTCTCCGCTCTTCTCGACTGCCCCCTAACCCCTTCTTTTTCTATCAGTGAAGACGCTGCTCCTATCGACAAGGCCGTTCAAATCGACTTTCTCGAACCCGAAAACACCCTTAGCTATCACTGTCGCTTGATTTGCGATTGCCGCGTTGGCCCCTCTCCTGATTGGCTCCAAAAACGGCTCGAATATGCCGGTTTAAGAAGTGTGAATAACATCGTCGACGTCACTAATTATATCATGCTCGATTTGGGTCTTCCGCTACACGCTTTTGACTACGACCGTCTTAAAGAACCGACAATTTCTGTGAGATCAGCGCCTTCTTCTTTTTCTCTCGATCTCATCGATGGAAAGACGCACTCTATTCCAGCTGGAACGTTGATCGTTTACGCCGGTAACGATCCGATTGCCGTTGCCGGTGTCATGGGAAGCGCTCACTCTGAAGTCGGCGAAAAAAGCCGCCATATTTTGCTTGAAGCCGCCCACTTTACCCCTGAAGCTGTCCGCAAAAGTAGCAAAATTCTCGGCATGAGAAGCGAAGCTTCAGCGCGTTTTGAACGCGGCATCGACCCCGAAAACATTGTGATGGCACTTGATCGCGCAGCAACACTTATTGCAGAAATAGCCGGTGGCGCCGTTTCTCAGAAAAGGGCAACTAAAATTGCACATCCCTGGCAACCGCGCTCCTTGCGCTGTAGCACATCAAACACCAACCGATTGCTGGGAACAACGCTGAGCGCAAGCGAAGTCGAAGCCATTCTTCGCCGTTTGGAGATGAACCCAAAGTCCCTTGACCGCGATCACTTCCAAGTAGAAGTTCCCTCTTACCGCAATGATATTAACCTTGAAATCGACCTAATCGAAGAGATTGCGCGGCTTTTTGGTTATAACAATATCCCTAGGAAAGTGGCAACTGCTCCTGTTTCGTCGCTCCCACACTCCCCCCTCTTTTTGCTCGAAAAAAAAATGCGCCAAAAGCTGCTTGCAGAAGGCCTACAAGAGTTTCTCACCTGTAATTTAATCAGCCCTATCTCACAACAGCGCTTCAATGAAGCCTCACTTTCCTCTCAAGATGCGATCTCTGTCTTGCGACCGAGTTCTACTGAGCAGTCCGTGTTACGACTTTCTCTCTTACCACCACTACTGCAATCGCTCAAAGTCAACTTCAATGCCAAACAGTTCTCGCTCGCTGCTTTTGAAATTGGACGGATCCACTTTAAAGAAGGCGCCGAATACAAAGAGCGCCCAGCGGCGGCAATCATCTTAACAGGCAAAGCAAGACCCCACCATTGGAAAGAAAAGCCAAGAGTCGTTGACTTTTTTGATCTAAAAGGAATTGTTGAAAATATTTTTGAATGTCTAGGGATTGCGAACCCGATTTTTTCTACCACTAAACTAGGCAGTTTTCACCCACAAAAACAAGCCAATATCAAAATCGGGTCGCTTGAGGTTGGATCGCTCGGCGAAGTCTCACCGCAAAAACTACTTGAGCTCGATATCAAACAGCCCGTCTTCTTTGCTGAACTCGATCTTCTCGATCTTCTTACCAAGATATCGACTCGACATCAAATGGCGCCGCTTCCTCTCTATCCGGAATCGGAAAGAGACTGGACTTTTATTATCCCCCCCCATTTATCACTAGCAGAAGTACTCGATGCTATCTACTCTCATCGATCCAAATTTCTTAAACGCGTGACTGTTTGGGATCTTTATGAGGGGAAAAGCATCACCCTTCGCTTCACTTACCGCAACGACCGCGAAACAATTGAACACGCCCAAGTTGAAAAAGAGCACACTAAAATTATGACGTCGGTCACTTCCAAGCTTTCTCTTTCCTGTGAGCTTCCCGATGGTTGACATCCTCCCACACCTTAAGAAATGGGATTCGTGAGAAACCATCCCACGAGCAGGTTTGTATCGAGTGCTCCCTGCTGGTTCTTGCTTCAACGATAGCCACCAGAAGAAAAAGCTTGGTTTTTGTTTGTTTAACCCGTATTTCTCACAAGGCTCTGGAAAAATTTGGTGCCTCTGTTTTTTCGAATATTCCAAGGAGCTCTTTTGGAAATGGTTACAACCATTTCCTGCAAGATCTCAATTAGAAATCTCGAAAAAACATCTTGCTTAAGCTTTTTAGCAGGGGGTGCGAGAACTACGGTTTAATATTTCGATGAGCTTATAAAAATATTGACTATCATAATTTTTTAATTCATTAACAAGTGAATCTCCATAGTCCTTTATAAACATATTTATCAAATTTATTAAAATGGCAATTTCTTGGTTGTGCTCTCTATTTAAATTATCCACTTGATTAAATCTTTTGCCGAAATGCAATAGATATTTTTCGATCGATTTTTTATTAGATGAATTATTTAAATGAGAAATTATTTTTTCGATTATTTCTTTTGATTTTTTAGGATGCAGTGAGTCCACTGATCCTGTGTACAACCCAATCATCTCGGATACATCATCAATGTTAATAAACTGTTTGTCTTTTAGACTATCTCGATTTTTTGCTATTTTAGTCCAGCAGGCCAAATAAACTATTCCTAAAAGGCCAAAAACATAGCTTACAAACTTTATAACTTTCCAAAGAACATTGTCGTTTCTTGATGTTTTTTTAAAAAAATAACTTCAGTTTTTTTATTTGATGATAATTTTGAATATGTCATTTCCCCTTCTATTTCATATTGATATTCAGATGAGAAATAGGTCCATTTTTCTAATAAATTCCAACTGTTTGGATAAATAAGGGGCCCTTTAATGTAATGGATGCTCGACATTTTTCTACCTTTTATCTTCTAACCCAAGTCGTGTCTTCTGGTCGCTCATCTAAAATTCTCTTTCTTCACCTACCAGTCTCTATGCTGAATAACTAAAACCACAAAAAAAGTCCTCGCTATGGGAAAAAGAAAAAAACCTAACCCCAAAGGAGGACCACATGAAAACTAAACTTGACTATACAGGAAAAACTATATTTGTAGGAATTGATGTT
>JBCCHO010000098.1:0-7560 GCA_039028715.1 Chlamydiota bacterium
GACATAAAAGCTAGCTCGTAACAGGTTTGCTACAAGTATGACGTTTTTGCGTATTTTGCCTCTCTTGCATGGTTTGCTACAAGTATGACGGTAGCGGGGCTTCTGACATAAAAGTTAGCTCGTAACAGGCTTGCTACAAGGAAGTGAGATGATGTTGACTTGCCATCTTTTTCACTGTATCCTGGCTTTTATGTCTAAGTTTCATCTCGACTCTTTTTCTTCTAGGATTTCAGAGAGGATTATCCTTAGCCGCATGCTCCACTCTTTTGATGATCGGCGGTTGTGTTTGAATCTTCTCAAGCCTAACTCTTTTTTCTTTGAAGAGCATAGTTGCCTATTTTCATTTTTGCATAGCTTGCAGAAAGAGGAAAAAAACTTTAATGACCTGCCCACCATTATTGAAGAAGCTCAAAAAAGAAAGTTATTAGAGAAAATTGGTGGGCACTCCTATCTATTTGAGCTTTTTGGTGAAGCGCCTACTTCTGGTGTAGATCTTGCTAGCTACCTTAAAAGCGTTAAGGAGTTTTGGGTCAAAAGAGAAGCTCTCTTCGCTATAGGAAAGTTCAGCAAAGGGATTGAAAATTCCGAAGATGTCGGGGCTTTTCTTGAAGGGTTTATTCAGGAGTTTAAAGAGCTGCAGCAAACTAGTTCTTTAGTTAAGTCTCAAAGTTTTTCTGCGCTTAGCTCTGGTTATCAGGGGCATTCTTGCCTTGACATGTTGTCCTTTAGGCGGGAGTTTTACCAAAAATACAACCGTCCTTTTGTTGATGGTGTTTCTTCTGGATATGCCGACCTTGATCAATTGATCGGTGGTTTTGGAAATTCAAATCTTATCATCTGTGCTTCTCGACCTGGAATGGGTAAAACGGCTTTAGCACTTAACTTTGCCCGAAGGGTTGCTTCTACACGTCGTGTTGGTATTATTTCTCTTGAAATGTCTGCAAGGCAGCTATATGAGCGCTTTTTGTCAATGGAAACGGGAGTTCCCAGTGATATCCTTCGCGAAGGTAGAATGAATGATAAGCAATGGGAAACGGTGAAGCAAGAAGAGCCAAAAGTGGCTCAGTTGCCGATTTACATTACTGAAGGGCTTTATTTCATCAGGGATTTAGTTGCAAAAGTGAGAAGTATCAGAGATCAAGAGGAAATTGACCTGTTCATTATCGATTATTTGCAGCTTCTTCAGGCTCCAGCGGAAAATCGGTTAATGGAAGTGTCGCTTATTACGAGACAGCTTAAGTTGCTTGCCGTTGAGCTGCACTTGCCTATTGTTTGCCTAGCTCAATTATCTCGCAAGGTAGAAGAAAGAGCCGATCATCGCCCTTTGCTTAGTGATTTGCGTGAAAGTGGGTCCATAGAACAAGATGCTGATGTTGTTTCGTTTTTGGTTAGACCCGATTACTATGATAGTCGAGATAGACCAGGCGAATCTGATCTTATCGTTGCTAAAAACCGACATGGCAAAACTGGGTGCATCACTCTTTGTTTTTCTAAAGAATCTTCTAAATTTGAGCCTTTTTCCGCTCAAAGAGAAGAAAATTATGACCTGTTTTAGGTTTTAAAAGGATTTTTATGGAGAAAGATACCCCATTGCCTCTGTCTCTTTTTGCTGAGCTGGAGGTTGCTTGGCGTTCGCTTATTGGAGGGCCAATTGAAGATGTTTTTCGGTCGCCGGCCTTTGAAGCAAGAGGGATATCAGAGTTGATCCGCATTGTAGAGGCTAAGGAAGAGTCTGAGCTAAGGAAAAAGCTTCTTGATTTATTGATGTTTTTGAAAACAAATCAGCATAACTTGCTTAAAATTTTAAATCCGTCTAGAGAGCGCGTTTACAAGATTCGACATTCAGGGCACTTCGTTGATCAGAAGCTTAAATACCAGTATCCCAAGAAGCAACTTGATCTTTTTGATTTAATTGAGTCTGATAACGTGAAGCTCAAGGTAGATAAGTGTGATGTGCAGGTGAAAGCTATCGGCATCCAACTTACCCCCCCTGAAGACCGTTTGCTCAATGCTATTCAAAAGCTTTTGTATGAAAAAAGTCAGCACTCAGATCCAGATTGTGATGATTACTACGGGGGTAACTACCCCTCTGAGGTGGCTATTTTTGGAGGAGAAAAAAAAGAAAGCCCGGTTTTGCGCATCCGCCCGGCAGAATTGTATAAGGCTTATCTTGGAAAGTCTGAGTATTCTGGAGCTACAATCAAGTTCATTAAAGAAGTATTAATGGGCGTTTCATTGAAGAAGTTTTTGATTGTGTTTGACCGCAAGAGAAAGGTGATAAAGAAGGGAAAAATTCAGGTTTTAACTGACCGAATTGAGGAGTTCCAGAGTCTTGTAAGGGTGATTAAGTATTCGGAAGGGTTGTCTGAGAAAGAGTTGCAAAAGATGAACTCAGGGAATGATTCGCCGTTTGAAAAGAAAGGTGAGATGATCATAGGCCTTAATCCAATCCTAGTAGAGCAGATCAACTCAAAGTATGTCGAATATCCCTCTGATATCAATAAGCGAATGACGATCGCTGCTGGAGGACACCGACATGTGACTGAGGCGATGAATATCTTGCGTGATTATATGTTGAGGGAGCTTTCATCAAAACGGCACGTTATCGAGATCAACAAAGACCGACTGCCATATCTGCTAAAACTAGATAAATACTTAGAAGCGCGTCAAAAAAAGCGGGTTGCTAAGCGTATCGATGATGCGATTCAGGCAAACCGCAACTTAGGTCTTATTAGTTCTATTGAGGTGGTTGAAGGAAGTTCAGGACAGCTAAAGTATGTGTTTTCGCTCAATGCTAGTTTTCAGTGATTTTTGTTTTGTAAAACGTTTTACAAAACAGTTGTAAATAGTCTCGGGTAGTATAGGGTGTCATCCTCAAAACAAGAGATTTCTTGCACATCGGGAGTATTATGAAGAAGTTGCCTATTGGAATACAGAATATTGAAAAGATTCTTGCTAACGGGGAGTATGTGTATGTCGATAAGACGGGGTTTGCCTATCAACTTATAGACGAAGGGATTCCTCATTATTTCCTGTCACGTCCTAGGAGATTTGGTAAATCTCTATTCGTTAATACGTTGGAGCACATTTTTAGAGGAAGAAAGGAACTTTTCAAAGAATGCCAGATTTATAGAAGCGATTACGATTGGCAAGAGTACCCTGTTTTGCACTTTGATTTCTCCTCTATAGAGAATAGAGATCCTATTGAATTCAAAAACTCGCTAAAAAGGAAACTTCAGTCTATAGGAGAATCTTTGGGGATCCCAGTTGAAGTGCCTACTTTGCAAGAAGGGCTTAGCTTTCTTGTTGTTGCGCTCTCTCAACAAAGTCGAGTTGTTGTTTTAGTTGACGAATACGATAAGCCAATCATCAACAACTTAGACAATCTCGAAGTTGCAAAACAAAATCGCGACCTCATGCGTGATTTTTTTGGGACGCTTAAAAGCCTTGATCAATATCTGAAGTTCACATTTTTTACCGGAGTAAGTAAGTTTTCTCAGGTCTCTCTCTTTTCAGGCCTCAACAACCTCACTGATATCACAATGAATCCTAAGTATGCTGCACTAATGGGGTACACAGAAGGGGAAGTCAAAAGGGACTTCAAAGAACATATCCAAGATGTGGCAAAAAAAAGGACGAAGGAAGAAGCAGCGATTTTGAACGAAATTAGAAAGTGGTATAACGGATACCGTTTCACAGCAGAAAAAGCTTCTGTGTACAACCCTTATTCTACTCTTAGATTTTTAAGCGAACATAAGCCACAAGGTTACTGGTACAGCACAGGGACTCCTTCTTTCCTCATAGACCAGGTTAAAAACCATCCTCAATCTGTCGTTGTCTTAAAGGGTTTAAAAGTTTCTAAAGCAATGCTTTCAGATATCAGTAAACTTGATAGAATAGATCTAGCGGCTCTTATGTTCCAAACGGGATACCTCACTATCAAGGATTACGAAGAAAAGCAGAATGCTTACTTTTTAGATTTTCCTAACAAGGAGGTGCACGATGCCTTTCTGGACTCTCTTCTTCAGGAGTTTGCTGAGGTCAATCCTTTTCAAGTTAGTGATAGAGGAGATGAAGTAAAGAAATATTTAGAAAGATTTGATTTGCCTTCATTCTTTAGCGTGATGAATGCTCATTTCGCTAAAATATCTTATCACCTTTTTTCAAATGCCAAAGAAGGATTTTACCAAGCCGTTTTCTTTACCTTTTTGGAAAAGTCAGGAATAACAACAACAACCGAGATAGCAACCAATATCGGAAGAATCGATCTTGCTTGCGAAACCCATAAGGCCATTTGTATCTTTGAGCTCAAACTAGATCAAAATGCAGATATCGCTTTAACTCAGGCTGAAACCAAGAAATACCAAGAAAGGTTTTCAGTCTCAAAGAAGCCGATTTTAGTGATAGGAGTTAATTTTAGCTCTGAGTTTCGAAATATCTCTGACTGGAAGGGAATGGTTTTTTCTCCAAAAGGAGAGTTAATCCAGGAGTTTCACTCTTCGTAAAGCGTTTTACAAAACGGTTGAAAATAGGAAGGCAAGTCTTTATCGTTGGGGGTAGGGTTTTGGAGGTTTTATGATTACTTTTATTACGTCCTCATTTAAAGGAGGGACGGGAAAAACAAGCGTTAATTTGCATCTTGGGTGTGGTCTAGGACTGTTTTTTGAAAAAAGATGCTTGTTTGTTGATTCCGATCCTCAAGCAAATCTTTCGAGTTCCCTTGGCTTTTCTCCGGATGAGTTGAATGCGTTGCCTTTAGTTTTGCAAGGAGAAAAAACAATTCAGGAAGTTGTACAAAACAGCCCAATAAAAGGTGTGGATATTGTCTTAGCAAATACTTATCTAGATCAAATTGAATCAACAGCTCCGTTGGTAAGCGATCCTTATTCGCATGAGCGCCTTAGAGATGCTTTAAAGCCGGTTGCTGGGGATTATGATTTTTGTTTTGTGGATATTCCACCTTCGTTTAATTGGCTTTGCCGGTCCGCTTTTTATGCTGCTGATTACTCAATTATAGCTGCTGAGCCAGAACCATTTTCTGTTCTAGCGATGGAAAGGCTAGCGAAATATCATAGAACTGTAAATAAACATCATAAGTTAGAAGTTCTAGGAGTTGTTTTGTCATTGTGGGATGAAAGAGGGGCTATTAATAGTGCTATTGTTGAGGGGATAGAACAATTTTTTCCAGGAAAGATTTTCAACTCGAAAATCAGAAGAGATAAAAGTGTGCCTAGAGCTGTTTTTGATGGAAAGCCTATTTTTTTGACCGAAAAAGATAGTCGAGCTGCAAAAGATTACAAAAAGCTAATCGAGGAGTTTTTAAAGAGAGTTCCAGCAGAAAAAATCCAAGAGGTGCAACATGTCTAAAGCTAACGAGAAAGCGCGGGCTTTGTTTTCTAAGCAAAAAGATAAAAAGAAAGCTGATTTTAAGGAGGCTTTTGAGGTGAGATCTAAGCCAAAAACTCCTCTTGATGCGTTCCTGGAAACTGATAAATTATCTGAAACTGAAGAAAAACAAATCGAAAATCTTGTTTCTGTCCGGTACAAGACAAGACAAGTTAAGAAGTCTCAGGTAAAAGCAGATGTTGAAAGTCTTCTAAACTTGAGCTCTCAGATCAGGTCTATTACAAAGCAGAGTTTGATTTTGCATGGGGAACGAGTTGCAAAAGGGCAGGAGATTTTGAAAAAATACAAAAGGGGGGCTTTTTCAGCTTGGCTAGAGTTCACTTATGGGAATCGCCAAACTCCCTATAATTTTCTATATTATTACAATCTTTATCGCGAGCTTCCTACTCAAATAAAACCCTTTTACCAGAAGATTCCCTACAAAGCGGCTTATTTACTTGGCGCTAGAGAGGGGAGTTTAGAGAAGAAAATTAAGGTCATTGAAGGCAATTACAAAGCAAAAGCGAAGGACTTGCTTGTACTTATTGATAAACTTTTCCCTTTAGGAAGAGGTAAGCACGAAAAGAATGAGTCAAAACTCAAACTTTTAGATTCGATTTTGATTAATCTCGAAGTATTAAAAGTTAGAAGGGAATCTTGGAATTCTGAGGAAAAGAAGAAGCTGAAGAAAATTTCAAGACTTTTAGCAGCCCTAGAAAGCAGTTCGATGAAATAGGGTAATTGTTTCCGCAGAAACATTTCCTGCTGTTCTAACATAGTAAGAAGGGTCCCAAAGGCTGCTCTTCCAAAATTTCGCTTCCAATATAGGGAATTTTTGGGATATTTTCCTAGCAGATCTCCTTTTTTTCTGTACTTAGCGTACCAGTCTCATCCCAAGCCTGAAGAAGTGGGTTTTCTCAGCAAATTTGATAAGGACTATTATGAAGATTAAGCTATTCTTCTTCGGTCTTGTTCTGATGTGTTGCTTTGCTTCATCTATCTTTTGCTCGTCAGAAGAGGGTAAGTACATTTTTTTGAAATCAAGACATTTAGGAGAACTCTATCTTACTGTACATGATGATGTGCGCCATGATTCATCATTTATACACGGTAGATATGTGCATGCGAGAAGAAAAGATGAAAAGGTAACGGGCACCTTAAGGGATTGTTCAACTTGGTTTTTACAACTAGTTGAGGGAGCTGCGGATAGATACTATATCTATATCCAATCAAAACTTATGGGGAAGCTTTATCTTGCCGTTCATAGAGCCCTTGATCGAGATAAACGCGACAATGTTTCTACATATGTTCATGCTCGGAAAGAAAAGAATCTAGCTTCAACTTGGCATTTAGAACCTGCTGCAGTAACTGGATTTTATATTGTTTTACATGGGAAAAATTCATGTCTTACTGTCCATCACTCGACAAAGAACGACCTGCGAGATGAAACTTCTTTATATGTTCATTCAAGGCACAAAGATTTTCCAGTCACAACATCGCAAACTGACTGTTCCATGTGGTATGTTGAAAAACCTGCTCAATCCGATGCAGATAGCCATCGTTTAACTGAGCTAGAAAATCGAGTTAAAAAATTAGAAGAAATTATTGGTGTACCAGTTTTTCCCGTTTCTCCATAAAAGGTTTAGTTATGAACAGCTTTAAGCAAGTTATTTGTATCTGTTTTACTTTGATTTCAGGATTAGCAATTGGCGAATCTGATCTACAAGGAAATGACGTTAACTACAAGCAGTCTGTTTATGATATCCCTCTATCTAGTGAAGAAGTTTTTTTACTAGAATCCATAAGAAATCCCAGATTTTTCATGTTGGTTGGACCAGGAGAAAATCGTCATCAAGCATCAGCAGACGTTTGTTTCCACAAAAACAATCCAGGAGCTAGCTGGGCTTGGATTAAAATTCTACTGCTAAAGCAAGGAAAAGGATATATTCCTCTGAACGAAGAAATTAAATTCTTAAGAGAACAAATCGACTCTAAAGGAAAAAAGATTAATTTTTTAGAAGAAGAAAATTTATCACTTAAAAAACGTATCATCAGATTAGAAGAGATCATAGGAATAGTGGATGAGGGTTATGAAAATTAAACTCTTACGAGGTAATTGCGTAATTCAGGATTAGCGGTATTTTTTAGGGAAAAAGAAAAAATTTAGAAGTGAAA
>JBCCHO010000099.1:0-7526 GCA_039028715.1 Chlamydiota bacterium
CTTCTTCATAACACATTAAGATGATAAAAAATGGATCTTACCTATGCTATTTTCTTGAGTATTCATTTTGCGGATGAACCAAAATATTTTTAAATTTTACGGTAAGTTTTTAATATAAAATGGGATATGTTTTTAAGATAAATTAGTTGATCTAATTACTAAATGATTGATTATTAATAAAATAGTATTTCCTGTGAGTGCGACCTATGGATATTTATTTGAATTTTTCCGTTTCAAGCATGAAAAAAATTGAAAATTCCTCTAAATACCCATGAACCTATCCGTAAATGAAAATGTTTTTGGTTTTTACCAGCTTTCTACGATCTGATTTTCTCGGTACCGCTTTTCAATCGAAAGACCGCTTTGTTTTTGCGCTTTGGTAAGTAGTCAACCCTAAATATGGAAATAGATTGAAATCTCAAAAAAACAGTTTGCTTAACCCAAGCTCACCCCTTGTAGTGTCGAACTTGGGTTAACCCGTATTTCTCACCAGCTCTGCTAAAAAGCTTAAGCAAGGTGTTTTTCGAGATTTCTAATTGAGATCTTGCAGGGAATGGTTGTAACCATTTCCAAGAGAGCTCATTGGAATAATCGGAAAACAGAGGCTCCAAATTTTTCCAGAGTCTTGTGAGAAATACGGGTTAGAAACGACGCTTACTTGCGTTTATCAACAGGTTTATGTGAAACATATTGACTGCTTTTATTTTGCTTAGGATTCTGTTTTGTCCCGAATACAAACCGAAGGTTTTGATGATCTTCTATATGACTTTGTTTTGTCGGTAATATGTTTTTATCATAGTTTGGAATATTAGGAAAATGTTGCTTATTTGGATTGATATGCTCGTAACTCACCTTTGTTAGGTCTTTTCCACTAAGCTCATAAGCAGAAAGAGCCCGGTTATTAGCTGCCTTAAAATAGCCTCCTGACTCAGGATAAGCTCCGACAATTGGCCGCTCATTCTCGCTGATCATATTTCGTGCAACATCTGTGATGCGCTTTTCATCAAATTTGCTAGAAAATCGCGCATTTATATTTTTCTGCGTAGGGTATATTGGAGCAGATACCTTAGGGGCCTGATCCACAACATGCTTAATTTCTCTTTTTGCATACATACACATGTTATTGTCATATGTCTCCAGAATATGCCTTAATGGGTTGACACCTAAATCGACAAAAGCCTTAGATTGAAATTTTGTCCCCCCTCGCATACATAAAGCGGATTTGCCTTGGTTAAGAAATTGAATATCTCTTTCACTAAGGCTTCTTTTACCTTTCAGAAGGTTTTGCTCTTTATTTTGTTTTATCACATCATTGATACACCTTATAATCTTCTTGCGCAGCGGACAGTTCACTTTGTCTTCAGATATTGCATGTGCTCTGCTTCTTTTCCCACAAAAAAGGCCCTCTTCTTTAAATTTGGTATACTCTTTAGAAAAAATATTTCCAAGTTTAGGAGCAAGTAGGTCTTGTGACTTTGTCCTTGTGTTCCGCAATTGCATATCAGAAGGATTGTGCGAAAAACCCTTTTTACCGATTAGATAGGCCCTTTCCAAACAGTATGTATCGTCTATCTGAAAGTCTACTCGTTGACCATTCTTTAGGATAGCCGTTGCATGCCCTGTTGATCCCTTTTTACTAGGCTCGCTCAGTTCTATACGTATGACCTCCTTACATTCGGGATTCCATACTTCTGTTTTTTTCGTTTTTGCATCGATAAACTCAAGTCTATATTTGTCTTCTTGCGCTAGTGCCACTATAGCTCTTTTTCTATTGCCAGGCTTTGCAAACTCTTTAAAGATTGCCCGTCTTCGCAACATGACTTCTTCTTTATAAGCAACGCCTCCACCTATAACAGCTCCTGTTACAACAGCAATAGTAAATCCCTGTGCATTAAACTCGCCTGTTTCTATTCCTTCCATTGCGATTTGCGCAACACCACCGCCTAGTCCTCCCCCAATAGCGCTGAACATCACCTTCTTTGTAGGATCCAACTGTTTTGCTAACTTTTGAAATCCCATACCAATGCCAGCGCCAACAGCTCCTCCAACAGCTCCAGCAAGGGCCGCTTTTTTCATGCCTCTTCCAAGGTCGTTATAAACTGGCTTTTGCTGTAAAATATTTTCAGCGATGTTTCCAGTTGCTTTACCCGCTAAGCCGGCAAATGCACCTGTTGCTGCGTGCTTGCCGATTTGCAATGTAATCACTTGAATTCCACTTTGCACTCCTTGGCGCATCAAAGAGACCGCTCCGGTTGATATACCGCTTGTCACCAATCCTATTGAGCCACTAACGGCTATTTTCGTAAGATGGTCGTTAAGATCAAGTGGATAGTTATTAATATCTTTAGTCACGGCGTCTTGTAGCCCTGTTATTCCAGCACTTAACAGCGCTCCTCCAAGAACTTGTCCGCCAGGGCCGCCAAAAATAATCAACGTGAGGCCTCCAGTAATGGCAAGTGTATTTAGTACTTCAGCTATGCGGTGACCTGTCTTGTCATAAATGAGTTTTTCATCTAATAGACCTTTGAATAATCCATGGGGATTTTTAAGAAGCTCTTCCAGTGTCGTCTCGCCGAAAACAGAAATAGCATCCTTTTTAATCAGCTCAATTAAAGCTTTTTTCTGTTCCTCTCCATTTGTCGCACAGGCAAGATTTTTTCCGAGCTCTGGCATAGTCTCTTCTGCGTTTTCCAAGTGCTTAATTAAAGCTTTCTTAATTTCTAGGGCATATTGGCGTTCATGGTAAATTTCAACAGACCCATTAATTGCTCCGCGGATCAGGCCCACTAAGCCCGCTTCAAAGGCATTTTTCGATAAATTTTCATTCCATTGATTGCCTACAAACCAATTCACGGCAACTGTTGACACTCCCGCTGAAATAGTTCCTGCTGCTCCCCCGACAAGCGAAGTCAGCGCAACTTTTTTAACCGCCTCTTTATTGTCAAAGACTTGTTTATATGTGGCTTTGTCTCCCAACCCTTTGGGTTTAAAGTGGTGAGCGAATGCTCCAGACGCGATACCTGCAATGGAGCCTGAAAAAGTGGCAACCATGCAGTCATTATACCACTTATTTTTATTGACAAGGTTTTGGAGAGTTTTAGACGTAAAGCCCGAAATGGCGCCGCCAGTTGCCCACAAACAATACGACGCAGCTGACTTGGTTCCTTCGTTCCATAAAGCATCTTTGATGAATTTTGCCCCGTATATATCGATAGGAAGGCTGACTGTGCTCACGGCAAATCCAATCCCAATCTGAGTAAAATGCCCTTTTAAATTTATTTTTTTTCCCTGAAATATAGGGTTGCATAAACGCGCTCCGGAGCTTAATCCTCCACTTAGAAGAATTCCTCCGATGACCCCTCCAGGGACAGTCACAAGAAGAAAAGTTCCTCCTGCTGCTAACGCCAAGCTCGATCCTACAGCAACATATTTATCTAGAGCTTGCTTATATTCAATACTTATAATCTGCGATAAGTCGACTTGACTAAAAAAGATTTCATCAAAGTTATTTATCGCATTAGATAGCTTAACTTGGCTTTGTTTTAATGACTCGATACTCTTGTTTAATTCTTCCTCAATTTCTTTGTTGCTTGGTCCTGAGGATTCAAGAAGGTGTTTTTGATTTTTAATAGATTGGTTTTCTCTCAGTGTTAATTGCGCCCAACTCGGCCGCTTTTGGTTGCCAGAGTATGGTTTTCCGCAAGGGCAACCATTTGCTTTGTCTTTTAACCATTCGACAAAGCGGTCTTTTTCAAATTTTTTATTATGAATGCATTTTACAGGGTTCTCTAGCAAATTTCCAGAAAAGTACTGGTCGATAATATTAACACGAACTCCAGCTTTAAAAGGTTTGTCCTTGCCAAAACTTAAAATATTACCATATTGAATAAAGTAAGGCCTTTTTCTAAAAGAATCCTGAGATAAATTTTCGATTGAAAATGTTTTCTTTTTGCGATCTTGATTAATCGCAGCTTGTATCTCCTTTTTAAATTTATCTATATCTATCAGGTAGTTATCTTTTAAGTGATAAGCCTTTAATTCTTTACCTCTTCTTTTATTTAAGTCTAGCTGAATGTTTTGGAATCCATTATTAATCAAGACGTTACTAATAGCTGTCATGTTACATCCTTTTGTTGGTTTGAAATGAAAGCAAAAGACGGCTTTCTCACCTGTTAGGGGTCAACTTGGGTATCACCCCGAAATGAGCAAAAAATTCAAGAAAACTCAAGAAATCGTTGAGTGGAATAGTCTTATGAAGACTGTCAAGTACCGAACTATGGCTAATTTGGCTGCGACTTACTCAATTCTTTTGAAAGAATTGTATAAGCCGATTGAACATCCGCAACAATTTTGTTCATGACTTCTATTAAATCAAGAGACACGAGTTTGTCATTTCCTTTTTGCAACTTTTTCAATAATCGATCTTTCGTATGATCAAGCGTTTCTTGATCTAATTCTTCTAATGAGAGATTGAAAATAGCAAGAGCTCCCATCTTGGTAGTAGGATCCCATTCGTTGTTTTCTTCGTCCATGCTCAAGAAAGAATTTTGCCCTGAAGTTGTGACATCTTTTGAACGAAAAAGCTCCCATTGGTTGAGCTGTGGAATATAAGGCGATACATGGCTAGAAAAAAAAGATAATGGGTTTAGATAGGAAAAAAGTTTTGTGATTACCGAATCAGCGCTTTTATTAGAAAAATCGGAGGGATTAAAGACCTGAACTTGCTTCGTTAACAATTCATATTGAATCCACTTTTGATCATTACAAGGCTTTTCCTTTATGTTTTGCACATTTTGGTCTTTAGGCTGCGGTTGGGGTGGTGCAAACTGATTCTTTTTATCTTCAATCTCTGCCGAGGAGTTGTCGTAAAATTTGGGAAAATTCTCTTTGGAGATTTGGGCTTTTTTCTTCGTGAAAGCTTGGTTTATTTTCTTAAGGCGGTATTGGTCAATCATCTTGTTGCTGATGCTTACTTCGGGTTTAAAAATCGGGTCTTTCTCCAAAGTTAAAATATTATCAGCTTGGATTAAATAAGGGTTTTGTTTTAGATATTTTATAGATAGTTCCTTAATTGAGAACATAGGCTTTTTATTTTCTGCATTAACTATGGTTTGAATAGTTTGTCGCACTTTTTCTATCTCGATTGTTGCATCGTCTTGTAGTCGGTATAATCTTAGTTTGGTGCTCTTGTTATCTGGCATATTCAAATCGACGAGTTGAAAACCACAGTTTATCATTGTTTTTTGTGCAACAGTTGTCATGTTAAAGTTTCTCCATGTTTTATCTACTCGCAAGCGACTCAAAGTGAGAAAAGGTCGGTGATTGGGCGCGAGCATTTTCGGGCGCATTTTCCTTGGGTTTTATCCACCTACCGGATAAGAGCCCAAGAAAAATGATGCCTACAAATTAATCACTTTAAATCGCTGACCTTTTCTCACTTTGAATCGGCTTGGGCTACGGTTTGTGATAGTTATTTTTCCATCGCGATCGGTGTATTGTCATGCATTAAGCGTTTACGGTTGATATGGCCAATGAGGATGTCTTTAGCCAGATCAAGCTGTTGGTGTACCTTACTATAGCGCTTGTGCAGCACTTTTGAGTCATTTAAACGCTGATTGAGATCAAGTTCTTGGCTCAAGTCTTTAAAAGCGGACACTACAGCAGTCGTTGTCATTTGTTCTAAATGATTTAAACTAAAAAGCCGCTGACCTGCTTTGATAGCTGCTGCATCTAGTTTTTTTATAACAACTTTTCTATTCCATGAATCATGAATGAATAATCCACTGTCTATTGCAACAGCAACAGCAGTTCCAGCACCTGGGAAACAAGTTAAAGTCCCAGATAAAATTTCTAATAACGCTGTTTTTTTTTCTTGTTCGCAAAGTCTATAAGCACCTAATCCAATTCCCATAATCAGTCCAATAGGGGGTAATTGTTTTGCTACAAATTGTTTTGCTGTTTCCGTATTAATCCAACCAACTTGGCTGTAAAGCACTTCACAGATTCTCTCTAACTGCATTTTAAGTACTAGTTTGGCTAGCCCCGTTGCAAGGGTGGTCCTGGGCTTTGTTATTGTGGCTAATTGTAAAAAATGACCGACCTTTTGCTCGATAGAGTGCAGCTGTTGTCCAGTAGGTAAACTTGTCATGGGGATATTTCCTCGAATTTTTGTTTTTTATGCATGATCACTAATTTAGTGACTCATGAGGCTGCTGCGCAAAATTCCATTTCAAGTCAAAATCATCAAATTTCCCTTCGAAAGCGATTTTTGCGCAGGAGTCTCTCATTTTATTGATTATTGACGTGCTTGATCAGAATATCTTTAGCCTTTTCAAGGCTTTTTTGCACTTTAGTGCACCGATTTCGAAGTGCTGGGAACTCGGCATACCGATCGGGGTGGAATGCTTGACTAGAATTTCTAAAAGCAGCTCTTATAGAACTTTCTGTTATTGGCGTTGAATTGTCTAACCCGAAAAGGCGTTTCCCCTGTTCGATAGTTTCGCTATCTAGCTTTTCCTCAACGGGTTTTTCGCTGGCAACATCTGAATATAATAATCCGGTGTCTATTGCAACAGAAAAAACAGTTCCAATACCTAGAAAAAGAGCGCTAATCCCAGATATAACTTCAAGAGCTGCTTTTCCTGGTTCTCCTTTGTTAAGTCTATAAGCGCCTAATCCAATCCCCGTCAAAAGCGCAAGGCCGGGCATTTGTTTTTCTGCAAATTTTTTCCCCGACTGCTTTGCGATCACACCAGCTTGCTTATAAAGCATTTTACAAGCCCCCTCTGATCCTAGTTTAGCAACGGTTTTCCCTATCCCTGATATGGGAGTTAAAGTTCTGGTTTCTTTTTTTACTGCTAATTGCAAGAAAGAATTTGCATCTGCTTCGATAGATAGAATATTGTTTTTTTTATTAAGTTTCTTTATTTCTTCCAATTTATTAAGACAAATTTTTTTGAATTCATCATTTTTATAACATAGAGATAAATAATTACCTTCTCTATCAACATAAGCTTGCTTGAGTATTTCTTTAACTAAATAGGAGCTGTAGCTGTCGCGAAGGGCGAGACAAACAGCTTGAAGCCCTTTACCAAGAATTCTACCCTTCTTAATAAAAGCATCATTTAAAGTTTGTTGGGCTATCCATGCTGATTTTTTGTGATTAAACTCATATCTGCGTCTCTTCGCACCATATGTTGTCGTATCTGGGTTTAGTTCAAGCTTAAAAAATGCTTCGTTTCTAGTCATAATGTTTGTAGCGGGTGCTGCCATAATAAAATCCTTTAATAAATTGAGAAACTTTTAACTCAGAGAATTGACTGCGTGGATCCCCATCCCGTTTAGGGGATCGGGAGGAAACGCAGCCTGCAAATTTTTTGCTCATCTTGCCCCCAATGCGTTGCCAAGAGAAAAAGAGTAACCTGTAGCCTTCTGTGCTAAAACGCAATATTTCGCATTAACTCCGTCCCATCTCTTCTTCCCATTTACAAGCAAAAAGGATCCAGAAGACCGAACAGAAACAAGTC
>JBCCHO010000100.1:0-7403 GCA_039028715.1 Chlamydiota bacterium
CGAATAGCAGATTAAGCCAGAAACTTTAAGCTTGAACCTCAATTGTAGGCATAAATAAAACATGCCAATTCAAAAGTCATCAACTCTCAAAGTTGAGGAATAAAAAGATGTTTTAGTCTTGACAATTCACATAGCAGAACCCATTTTTTCGCATCCGTTTTTCGCGCGAATGTTGCAGTCGCAGTTGGATAACCTTTTAGACGGATTTGCACGCGATAACGCATTTTTCCATCGCTACGCAAACGTTCTTGAATGTAAGCCATACAGGACAACCCTATGAGAATTGTCAAAAACATTTATACGAACGAACCGGTTATGGTTCTAAAGGAAGGAGTGTGAATGTTTTCACGCTACCTTAAACACCAGATTAGTCCACGAACATTGGACTTGAAATAAGAGGCTGTTAAAGGCTTGAAACAGCCCGATAAGCTCCATAGAAAAACGAAGCTAGAATAACGCTAATTGTAACATGGTTTTTTTAAATTGCAAGGATTATCCAATAAATTTTTCGTTCATTTTCTCAATCACTTTAGCGGAGTGCTGCCTAGAGATATGAGCATATCTTTTAACCATCTGAAGCGTTCGATGTCCAAGCACTTCGGCAATTTCAGAAGGAGTTGCGCCGCTCATTGCCAAATAACTTGCAGCAGAGTGGCGCAAATCGTGGAAACGAAAGTTTCTAATTCCAGATTTTTCTACAGCTTGATCCCAAAACCATCTTAGGTCAGCTGGTTTATTTTTTGAGAATAAAGAAGGAAAAAGAAATCCAAAATCCTGTTTTTGAAATTGCTTGAGCGCTTCAACTAATTGATACGCTTTGCCTTTGAGTGAAACAGATCGCCTATCGCCATTTTTACTATCTTCAATAAGAATATAGCCCAAATCAAAATTGACGTTCTCCCATCTAAGATTTGTGATTTCTCCTCGTCTCATTCCCGTTGACAAAGCGAGAATCACAATAGTGTACAGATAAGGGTGATCGCTTTGCTTACAGGTTGTTAATAAAGTCTCCCGCTCTTTTTCACTTAAAAACCTAACCCGACCACGCGGTTCTTTTAACTTTCTGACTCTTTTCATAGGAGAGCTTTCGAGCCAGCCCCATTCTTGCATAGCAATGGTTAGAGCATGAGACAAAGAGGCGAGATAACGATTCACTGTAGATGGAGAGCGCTTTGTTTTTCTGTATGTCAATCCCTTAAGCAAAAAATCTCGTTTTTCTGCAATGACGGCCGGTGTTAGATTAGAAAGAAGGAGGTAGCCTATCTCCTTTTTCCACCACATTAGCTTAGCCGTGTCGCGATTCGTATCTCTAAATTTTTGAAGAATCGTTGTTTCAAGATATCTATCAATGAGATCTGCAACTAAATAGCTTTTTGGTGGGGCCGGCTTGAAATGCTGATATTGCATTTCTACTTCAGTCTTGCGTCCCCAGTTAAGCGCATCTCTTTTACTTTTGAATGTTGCTGTTATTCTGGGATGCCCCTTGAGGCGGACTTGAGCACGGTAACTTACCTTCCCATTTCTATCCACACGCTTTTCAACTGAAGCCATTAGTCTTGCCTACCCAAGTTTTGAAAACTTGACGCAAGACTTAAAAAGTGGACCGGATTTTAAGTGATCATCAGGCTACTTTTGAAACCTTAGTGCACCATGAGTGCACCATGGGCCAAAAATGGGGGTAAACCGCGACCTGAGTAGATGGACTTAAGTGCTTGAGAATAAATATGCTCAGGGCGGGACTCGAACCCGCACGGGAGTCACCTCCCAAAGGATTTTAAGTCCTTTGTGTCTACCAATTCCACCACCTGAGCATTTTCATAGGAAAGGGTACTGATTTCCAGCGAAAAAATAAAGGCTAATTTAGGGGTTTTTTTAGCCAATGGTGCATTTATGGTGCACTTGAAAATCAAACCACAAAGGAATCAACGTCGATATCGAATAAAATCTATTTGATATGAGCTCGTTTTAGCATCGATCCAAAAGCAAAAAATCAAAGACAGAAAATCCCATTTATATTCGGCCAAAAGGAAATTCAGTTGCTACGGCGAAACTTTCGACGCGAATACAGACAAAAAAATGCGCGCAAGAAACAGCAGTCGCAATAAGGTGAAAAAATCCGTCACCCCAAAATGATCTGTGACAGAATTTTTTCACGAGGGCTTGGGTTGGTGTACACCTCGATAAAGAGGTCAAAACTGAAGGATTACCTCAAAGCCATGAAGTTTTTGAGTTTTTGCGCCAGAACAAGGTTTGACATAACTTGGGTTAAAAAAACCACTGCCACTTGCCTTCAATCTGGTTGACCAAGTAGTCATGGCCAAATTCGCCGCGATAAACAAGCGATGCGACGTTGCCATCAAAAGTATAGAAGAAGCCGAGATCAAAGCCGACTAAGTCTTTATGACTGCTAAAGGTGTCTACGACCAACAAGCACGGGCTATTAATAAAGTCTTTTAGTTTTGAGCGATAACGCCCACTATCGAGCGGAATCTTACGCACCCAGCTAGGGGCGCCAAAGAGATAAAGACACCCCGTTTCCAATTTTATATCCGCAACAAATCTAATCCCCGCCTCGGTGCGCAGAGCGCGCGAAACTTTTTTAGCTACCTGTAAATCAAGCCCTGGTGCTCCTCCTTCAGTATAACTTGTTTGGAATAAGTAGTCGTAGTTAACCGCACCAAAGAATCTGATGATCCTTTCTCTTCCCGGATAGGTGTCAATGGCAAGCCCAACACGAGGAGCAAAAAAATAGCCGTTGTGGTTGTTTTTCGCTTGGCCGCTAAAGCCGGTAAAGCGAATGTTGCGCTGCACATCGTAGAAATTTGCACCGCCGATCACCTCAGCATCTAATGCGAGATACTTGCTTGAACAACCCAAGTACAGACCGCCAAATCCAGCATTGATCGATGCTCTGCCCGCGTTTTGATCCCATTCAAGATCTGTATGATGATACCCCACGCTCCATCCAATCACGCCACAGCCGGGCAAGCATACGTCATAGCCCAAAAGCAGCCCACCGCTTTTTGCTTCATACCCGCGCAATTGTTGGTACCGATCGATGTTTGTAAAGTCTCCGAACGGCGCTACCCAGCCCCTTTGGCGCACTTTTTTGCTCGGCGACTCTGTTTTTCTCGGGCATTTTTGGCGACAAGACATCTGCTCGGCTAGGATCTCTGTCATCAGCGTATGTGTATCGAGACTCGCCAGTTCAAAAGCGCCAAATAACCCGGGATGAAACTGATTGAGCGCCTCATTGAGCTCAGCATCGCTCAGGGCACTTGTGGCAACGAGCACAGCGACGAGCGCCCGGTCACTTGTTACCCCCAAGCATTTGAGATAATCTTCAACAGCTGTTGGATTTCCAGGATCAACCTGTTGTCCAATAAAGAGTACGGTATTGAGAGACGTTAGCAAAAAAGTTAGACCATCTGGGGAAATACTTTGGGCAAACTGACAATCGGAGGGGATATTGACATTAGTTGGCAGTGTCCCCCCCACAATGCCGCCTGTTGTGGCCACAACAGCATAAGATTGACCGGTAAAACAACTTCCCGAAACCGCCACGTTTAGCGTCGAACCAGTCAAGTCTGCCGTCCCATTATTCACGACAAAGCCGCTATTTTGCAGTGTGATAATATCAATATTGAAAGTTCCAGATTGGATATAATTTGCATTTTGCACTGTAATTGTCCCGAGAGAGTCGGGTTGCGCTGTTCCGTTAACTGTTAACCCGCTATACCGCCCTGTTCCCGTGACAAGTCCGGGCCCATTGACTGTCGTAAAGCCCAAAGTCCCGCTTCCCGTGATTGTCCCATCGACTTCAATCGACGTTGCTCCCGCCAAGCTTCCATTGACTTCTAGTGTTCCTGCGCTCACGCTAAAATCCCCTGAAAAAGTATTTGTCCCAGTCAATGTTAGGCTACCGTTGCCATTTTTTGTGATCATATCACTTCCCGAGAGATTGCCCGCGAAAGTTCTAACTGCTGTTTGCTCTATTGTGATTCCTCCTGCAGTAGAAAAGTCGACTGTGCCTCCCGCTCCGCTGAGGTTCCCAATATTAACTGGTGTGGTTATAAAGTTTAACGTTCCGTCATTCACGACAAGGTCGCCGGTAAAACCAGCGGCATCTGAAAGAGTCAACGCTGCGCTGCCATCTTTTGTCAACCGCCCTGTGCCAAAGAGCATACCAGAAAAAACACCTATTGAGCTTTGATCGATCCGCAATTCATTGGTGCCAAAGTCAAGCGTTCCTCCCCCTGACAAGCTCCCAATCGATTGCACCCCATTTGCCGCAGTAAAATTTAGCGTTCCCGCAACAATTGTAACGTCACCTGCGGTGTTACTCCCAGCAAGATTGACGACTCCCGCATTCACGATCAAACTGCCTAAATCGCTCCTTGCCCCAGTCGTTAACGTTCCCAGTCCATTTTTGGTCAATGTCGATCCAGATCCACTAATTCCACCACCATTTATATTGAACATATTTCCATTCGTATCAATCGTGCTATCTCCTAAAAGGATCACTTCTCCGCCAAAATTCACAGGAGTTGCATTTAAGATTAGTGTCGTAGAAGTATTTAAGATTAATTCTGTACTCGATCCCAAGCTAGACATTTTTGACAGCTGGAGTATTCCTTGATTGACGCGAGTTATTCCTGTATACACATTCATCCCTGCGCCGGCCACATCCAATGTTCCCATTCCCGCTTTAATGAAAACTCCACTGCCATCAATCGCACCAGATAACATCAGTGTGTTGCCATTTGTATCAATCGTGCCTATCCCATTTAAGGTAATCGGATTTGCCAGATCAAGCCCTGCTGCTGCTGCCGACAATGACCCGCCTTCGAGTATCACCGTCCCCGTTCCTAAGCTACTATTATGTCCAACAGAAATAGTTCCGCCAGATAAGACTGTGTCGCCAAAATAGGCGTTGGCATCAGCAAGATTAAGCGTTCCAGTGCCTACTTTTATCAGCGTATTTCCCGCCGCTCCCGTGATGGCCATCGAATCAATTGTCAACATCCCGCCATTGGTATCAATCGTTGAGCTCGCGCTCAGCGTCACTCCTCTCGAATAAGTAATTGAGGGCGCGGAATCGGCTAACTTTAAGATTCCTCCATTGAGAACCAGCGCGCCAGGCCCAATTCCAAGGCTATCGAGAGCTGAAATCACCAACGTCCCAGTAGAAATTGTTGTTTCCCCTGAAAAGCCTTGTCCTTCAGCTAAGGTCAGTGTGGCGAAGCCCATTTTTATGAGACTACCGCTGCCGCTAATCTCGCCATCGAATGCTCCATCGATAGTTTGAGTGATAGCTAAGGTATTATCATTGATATTGATTGCTCCCCCGTCTACGCCGCTAAGTGAGCCAATATTTTTCGTCGCTGCTGCCGCTGCAAAACTAACACCTCCAGTGGCCGCCACTGAAAGGGGCGTTGTCGCCGCCAAGTCTGCTGGTGCTGTGACAGTGAGCATTCCGCTGACTGTAATCCCTCCCGCAATTGCTTGACTCGTTCCGCTGACTGTAGCTGTTGAAGCAATTGTCATCATGCCTAACAACGTATTCATTCCAGTTAGCTCAACCGTGCCCTCATTAACCATAAAGTCCCCGGAAAAGGTATTGTTGCCCGCTAAGGTGAGCATTTCGCTGCCTGCTTTATTCACTCCGCCTATGCCACTGATCACGCCATTAATCGTCACTCCACTGGTCGCTTGTTGCGAAATATCGACCGTTGAATTAAGAATTAAATTCGATAAGATAGTATGCGCTCCCGTTCCCATTAGTTGTAATTGCGCATCCTCGCCGTTGACCTGAAGTTGCACATTCGATGTCGGATTAGATCCAATATTCACGATATTATTATTATTAATTTCCAGTGTCCCGACCGTAAAAGTCGCGCTTGCGCCTAAAGTAATTACCGTCGGATCTGTTGTAATATTACTGCCAAAAACTGCCAGCGCTCCAACTGAATTCGGAGGCGGAACATTGCCCCAGTTCGCTGTTTCACTCCATTGCCCACTGCCTGTTGCCGTCCAATCAACGGAAAAAAGGGCGGGACTAAGGCTCAAAGCAAAAATCACGGTCTTGTAGGCTAACTTCCTCACTGCAGCGCTCCACTGATCTATAAAAAATTGATATAACACAGATAGCAGGCGAGTAAAAGATGAAAATCGGCTGTTTGTTATCTGACCCTTATAAGTTTTTCAGCATACTTGAGAGGCTCCTGCGCAAAAATCGCTTTCGAAGGGAAATTTGATGATTTTGACTTGAGAACTACTTTTTGTAAATTGACATATCCTGCTAAGGATAGGCAATTTACAAAAAGTAGTTCTCAAGGACAAAAGCGCGAATTTCACTTGAAATGGAATTTTACGCAGGAGCCTCTTGAATAAAGTAGATGAAAATTCAACTCTTGGGCAGATGGGAAAAGAGAATTTTAGATGAGTAATTATACCACACAACTTGGGTTTTTAGTTTCCTTGACCACTCTCTTTTTACATATTATTCTTGTTCCATTTAGCATCTATTTCTTTACACAGCTCGTCCTATCTTCCTTCAATTTTTTTTAGAAGGGATTCGGCTTTACAAAGAATCTTACCAAGTGAGAGTAAGTCTTCCAATGCAAGTGTGCATTGTGGGTCGATAGCGACTATACTTTTTTTTACCCTTACGTCAACTTTCTTCTCATCTATCTCTTTTCCTTTTGCGGTAAGCTCTGCTATATATTTCTTTTTTCGTTCTGTGATAAGGCCTTCTAGATGTTGACGCGGTATAGCAATTTGAGTTTTAATGTCATTTAGCTCTAACTTTAATTTATTTTTAACATCAAAATTAACCACTCTGAGCAATGATAGAAAAAAGTTTGTAATTTTGTCACATTTAGAGCGGTTCGGTCGAGTATAAAATCTTCCTTCAGAGTCAATACAAAGTGAATCTGCGGATTTGTTAAACTTCTGCAAAGTTTTCATATTTTCAGAAATCGTACAAGACCAATAATAGTCAGTACTAATTGTCATTATAAAACTCCTATATTTGTTCAGTTCCTTCTGATGAAAAAGATTTGATAATCTTTTTGCCTAAAATTACGGATCAGAAAAAACAAGAAACGTTTGTTAAAGTCAGCTAGATTATAGGTTTTTGAAGTTGTCAAATATTTTATTACAAGGGCCGAGTATGATGCGTTTGGTGACAGGATCTTACAGTAACTCCGTAGGATCAGGGCAGTGGCAGTGTATACAAGGTCCAGGGGATATGTTGTATTCTCGAGCCCATGCAACCCAATGACATAACCTCGCTAACTCGAGGGGTAACCCCAACACTAGACCCCACAACCTTGCCCCTGCTGGAGGGCCCTCCTTGGCTATGGTAACAGTTAGACACGAGGGCCCTGCTCTGTTGCAGC
>JBCCHO010000101.1:0-7364 GCA_039028715.1 Chlamydiota bacterium
CTTTTGTTAGCATCCCTTTAGCAGAAAGGTGTTTTTTCTCAATTGAATGCACTCCCATAGCTCTTCTCCCAGTATTTGCGAAAAAATAGTTGAAAAAACAGTCTATCTCATTGCGAAAATTTATTTAACGGGAATTGCTGCATAGCAGTCTGCCCTCCAAACTCGAGTTAGGGTTTCGCCGCACTATAGACAGAATCCTATTATCCAAGCTATACTGTGTTACTGTTGAAATTTAAACCCAAACTCGAGTCTGATGATGGTTCAGATAAATTTTATGTTTTTTACCTGTTTAGAGCTTTGGTTTTAAAAATTTTTCGAAAAACATAAGGCAAGCAATGGAAAGAAAAAACCGGTGGCAATCGATTGTCATCACAATCGTTATTCTCCTGACCATTTACAATATTCTCCCTACAGTTCTTTATTATAGCAAACCGCTCAATAGCCCGATTGACAAAAAGCAAGCTACTCCCATTGCCCGAGCAGCTGCTGAACGAGTCAATCAGTTAGAGCCCAATGCGCTCAGCTGGCTGCAATCCTTTAATCAATTATTGGGAATCAAAGCCTCTTCAATGACCGTGCGTCCCAATAGCCCTGATCTCATCGACCTTCAATTTACAAACCCTAAAGATGCCGCCACCTTTGCTCAGCATCTTCCACGTGCTGGATCGCTGATTCCCTTTATTCCAGCACAACTTTCTCTTGCGCCTGACCAAAGAGCTCAAGATGAAGGGCGGATCACTGTTCAGCGAAATATCCCTTTGCGCTTCGATCTCAATGCATTCGAGCGCTACTTTCAATTTTCTCACAAGCGCGCTGCGGATGGTAAAATCACTCCCCTTTACCGCGATATCATTGCTGACCGCCTTTTAAAGCTCGGCCTTGCTGTCGGTGGGACAAGCGATCAAGCAGCTCTTGTTCAACTGATCCTGAACCAAGGAAATCATGCGCGATCGGAAGAATTTTTGCTGCTGCTCGCTGACGACATCACAACCTATACCCGTCTTTTTGGAGAAAGCTCTCTGTTGGCAAAACGCTATTTTGCGACATTGACTCAATCAAACGACGAAAATAAAAGTGCAACAGTGAGTCAACTCAGAGCTACTTTCGAGCGCTATCTCGACCAAATCAAGCTCAAACGGATTGATTTACAAAAGCGAGAAGAAGCACTTCAGCTCGAAGGAAAGTTTCTCGAAAGCGCTGAGAAACAGGACCTCGACTTCTTACTTGGCCGCGAAAAAAAATTAACAACCGCTATTGCCGTCCTAAAACGTCAAGCAACCGCCTTTAGCGCCGGAGCTCGCCCTTGGACTTATCCGATATTAAAGCAAGACATTGGCCTGATGTTAGATGAGCAAAGCAGCGCCCCGTCAACTCAAACACTTTCAATCGGTGATAAAAACCCACTCATTGACGCCCTTATTCTCGACTGGGGGAGCGACACAATCTCGGTTGTACTCAAACAAGATATTTTAGATTTCAAAGAAGACCTCGAACACAACTCGACAAAGCCTTTCCTAAATGACCAACTCGACCAACTTATTTACAATGAAATGGCACGCATTGGCAGAGAGACCAATGAAACCTTAACACCAAAAGGCAATGGGTTCCAAATTGCGCTCAATGCTTTGACAAATAGCCAAAGCTTCCTTGCGCTCAACCTCAGCGCAATCGCCAGCGAACAAGCAACTCAAGTTCTTAACCTCATCAAAAATGAATGGCGCCCCTCTCATGCTGATCTTGAGCGAGAAGCTTTCCCTATTTACGACTACCAAACATTTCAAAACTTACCTGCGAGAGAGCAAAAACTTGGGCTCGTCGTTTACGCGCCTGGTCAATTCGATAAGATACCACCAAAAGGCTTTCGCTCAAGCTCTATCTACGTTATAGCTAAGGGGCTAGAAGACATTCTCAATAAGGTCAGCAGTAGCGCTCAATCAACGCAAATGCTTCAAAAAGATTTTGAATCGCTCAACCAACTGCTACAGCAAAGCGGCTTTGTCGGTTATCCCGGCACGAGCTATCTACTAGGCCCCGCTTCTGCCAATGACTACCTCTTTGAGGCAGAAGATTTTTATCAAACGATTTTAAAGGCAACGCGCGAAAACTTTGCCGTGCATGGAACTCATCGCTACGCGACATTAGAGTTTACCGACCTCAAACAACGCATTTTGACTCTCAATCGAATTGAAACAAGCGAGCATGAAAATCTGCTTACATGGAAAGACGAGTACCACGCAGCGCAAGTAAGTCTCAATGCAGCCAATAAATATGACATTCCCGCACCGACAAAAAACGCCCTTTTAAGCAATCTCGCTTTAAGCGCCCGCAAATACTTTCGCGGCGATGAGCGCAAAATTTTACATTGGGGCCTCGACTTATCAGGCGGGAAAACAGTTCAAATTGAACTGCGCGATACCGACAATCGTATTGTGACCGATGAAGCCAGTTTAAAGCAGGGAATTGATGAGCTTTACAATCGCGTCAATAAAATGGGCGTTTCGGAAGTGACTATTCGGCAAGAAGGCTCTCATATCACGCTTGATTTTCCAAGCGCCCAAGGTCTTTCAGCCGCTGAGCTCGTCAAAGCCTCTTCGATGCAGTTCCACATCGTCAATGAAAAGTTCGGCCCTAGAAATAGCGCCTTGCGAGGCTCTGTCGATCAATTTCTACAAGCCGTTTGGAATGAAGCTGTGATTACAGGGCGCAAAGACCTCAATAGCATCAATCATATCGCATGGAAGCACCTATACGGCACAGCCACCGACCTAGAGGCAGCGCAGCCGACAAGTGAAGCCGCAAAAACTCTTTTAGATAGCGGTCTTCGCCTTAGTTTACCGGGGGAAACAAAAGTCAGTAGCTCCTTTAACGATCTTATTTCAAAAATTGCCATTCTTCGAGGAGATAGTTACACCGATTGGGGCGGGCAGACTCATCCGCTGGTGATTGTGATGAACAATTACGCGCTTGAAGGCTCTAATTTAACCAATGTCCATGCTTCATATGATCCGACTCAGGGAAATTACCTTTCTTTCGAAGTGAAGGGATCGCAAACGCTACAAGATGGGCAAAAAATCAATCCCCGTTCAGAATTCTATAACTGGACTTCGACATTTTCAAAAGAAAATATTCAGGGAACGTCACTTGCGTCCTTTTCTCGAAATGAAGGTTGGCGAATGGCTGTTGTTCTCAATGGGCTTGTAATCAGCTCGCCTAGCCTTCAGTCAGCGCTACGCGACCGAGCTTCGATCACGGGAAGCTTCACTCAGCGCGAAGCCAATCGGTTAGAAGCAGATCTAAAAGCGGGATCGCTCAGCTTTACGCCGCGTATTTTATCAGAACAAAATGTTAGCCCTGAACTCGGGATGAAAGATCGCTACATGGGAATTCTCGCAACAGTCATTGCCCTTGCTCTAGTTTTTGCTCTTATGATTGGCTACTACCGTTTTTCCGGTTTGATTGCCTCAATTGCTGTGCTGTTCAATCTTTTGATCATTTGGGCAACACTCCAAAATTTACAAGCGACCGTCACTCTGGCAGGCATTGCCGGTATCATTCTCACAGTCGGAATGGCTGTCGATGCGAACGTCTTGGTCTTTGAGCGCATTCGAGAGGAATTTGCCGTATCAGGGCGCATTGCTTCAGCTGTTCACGCCGGCTATCGCAAAGCATTTTCCGCTATTCTCGATTCTAATTTAACGACGATCATTGCGGCGCTGATTCTATTGAACTTCGACTCAGGACCGATTAAGGGCTTTGCTGTAACCCTGATCATCGGCATTGCCTCTTCGATGTTCACGGCACTATTTATGACGCGCAGTTTCTTTGCCAAATGGGTGCAAAATCCCCAACACAAAATGCTGAAAATGGCCAGCTGGATCAAAAAGACCCAGATCGACTTTCTTAAATATTCAAGGGTGAGCTTAGCTGCAGTTGTTGTTACAGTCTGCATCGGCGCTTTTTTTCTCGTTAAAAAAGATCGTTCAATTCTGGGCATGGACTTCACTGGCGGCTATTCCCTCGAAGCTGAGCTGAAGTCAACCCCAGCTGAAAACTACCGCCACCAAGTGGAAACCGCGCTACTTGCCAGTGGGCTGAAAGCACAGGAATTCCAAGTGCGCGAACTTTCACCCAACAACCAAGTGAAAATCTTACTTAGCCATAACCTCGATCAACTAGGCCGCCCTTTCTATGGACTTTCTTTAGAAGAGCCCGCAGATAATGCCACCTACCCCTACCAAAACAACCCTCGGATTGTCTGGGTAATTGAAGCGCTGCACAATCACGGTGTCGAACTCACCTTACCAACCTTACAGAACGTCGAAACGAGCTGGACGAATATCAGCGGTCAAATGTCTAGTGCGATGCGTAAAAATGCTATTATCGGACTCTCACTTGCCCTGCTTTGTATTTTGATTTACATCACGATTCGCTTTGAGTTCAAGTACGCCATGAGCGCTACCTTGGGGCTTGCAATCGACGTTACGGTCACCTTATCTTTAGTTTCCATTCTCCATGCGCTCGGAGTCCCGATTCAAATTGACCTTAATACAATCGCCGCCTTGATGACAATTATTGGCTACTCACTTAACGATACAATCATCATCTTTGATCGCATCCGCGAAGACCTAAAACACAGTTCAAAAATGAGTTTCAGACAGATCATTAACGTCGCTTTGAACTCAACTCTAAGCAGAACCCTGATGACCTCAATGACAACGCTCGTCGTGTTGATTGCCCTGCTGATTCTAGGGGGTTACGCTATCTTTGGCTTATCACTTGTGATGGTCATTGGCGTGATATTTGGAACTTTTTCGTCTCTTTTTGTCGCCGCACCTTTATTGCTCTTTTTCCACAAAAAAGAATCTACTAAGACAGCAAAAAATTTGGCTTTAAATGGCACTTAGCCCGCACTTTCATTGATCAGCAACCTCAATAGCATTCCATTTGGGGCGAAATTAGCGCTTTGGGCACCAAAGCAATGACAACCAATTCTTTGATAAATACAAAATCACGGCATTTTGCATTTTTTCAAAGAGAAAAAAGGCGCTTTGCAGTAGAATTATAAATAACAAAGAGAACATTGAATTGAAAGAAAGTGAGGATTCTTCTTACCTTCTGTGGGTTTACCCTCAAGAAACTTTGGACTGGCGTGAATCTATTGTTAACGAATTTAACATTCACCCTGCCATAGCCCAAGTACTTATCTCCAGGGGATTTACGTCTTTTGAGGCTATCTACCACTACCTCTATGCTAAACTGCCTAATCTCCACAATCCCGATCTTTTGCGCGGCATGGGCGACGCCCTGCAGCGGATTTTTTCCGCCCTACAAAAAAAAGAATCTATTTTAATTTACGGCGATAATGACGTCGACGGCATGACAGGAACCGCGCTTCTCGTCGAGTTCTTTACTTTGATTGGTGGACGCCCCTGCTATTATATTCCAAACCGCACATCTACAAATACAACGATGATCACAGACGCCCTCCAGTACGCGCTAGAGAAAGAGTGCAAGCTGCTTATCACTGTCGATTGTGGAATCACAGCAGCAAAAGAAATCAACGAAGTCATTAAAAAAAAAATCGACGTCATCATTTCAGACCACCACGAGCCAACAGATAAAATTCCCAACTGCATTGCAACACTTAACCCCAAGTTGATCAACAGCACCTACCCCAATCGCGATCTAACAGGTGTTGGAGTTGCTTTTAAGCTTGCCCATGCCGTGACAAATTTCCTTGTATCAGAAGGGAAAATTAGCGCTACCCAAATCGATCTCAAACGCTTCCTCGACCTCGTTGCTTTGGGAACAGTCGCAGATATGGGAGCTTTAACCGATGAAAATAGAATTCTCGTCCGTTATGGCATCCGCCAATTTGCAAAAACAAAACGCATCGGCCTGCTCAAACTTCTCGAAATTTGTGAGATTAAACCAAGCGAAATCACAACCAACGACATCGTTTCTAAAATTGCGCCGCGATTTAATAGCTCAGGTCGCATTGCCGATGATCCTCAAAAGGGAGTCGACTTACTACTCATGCATGATGCGCAAGCCGCAGAAACCCTAGCCAAAGAACTCGACAGCAATAACACCCAACGCCAACTCATTGAGCGCGGCGATATGGAGGAAATTGACCAGACGCTCGCTTCTAAACCAGAGCTGCTCAAGCAAAAAGCCATTGTTCTTTACTCCAGAAAACTCCACCCCGGTATCATCCCGATCATTGCAACGCGAATCTCGAAACAATATAACCGCCCTACACTCATTATCGCCATTGAAAAGAGTATCGGCAAGGGCTCAATGCGCACGATCCCCGAGTTTCCGCTCCTTCCTTTTCTACGCAAACACCCCAACTTACTGATGAACTTCGGCGGTCACGATTATGCAGCGGGCTTGACAATCAAAGAAGAGGACATTCCTAAGCTTGAAGTTGCCCTAGTTCAATTTGCCAATGAAACGCTCCACCCAGAAGATACAACGCCTAAGCTACAAATCGATGCTTGCGTGAACTTCAAAGATCTCACATTCGATTTTCTCGAATCACTCCAGCTCCTTGAGCCCTATGGCATGGCCAACCCTACCCCAGTCTTTTATACCGACGTCAAACAAACGTGGGCCCCTAAGTTAATTGGGAAAATGCATCTTAAGTTTTATCTTGAACAAGAAGAGCGGATGCTCGAAGGCATTGGTTTTGGGCTGGCCCATCAAAAGGCAAAAATAAGCAAAAAAAATCTCGATCTACGCATTGCTTTCACTCCACACATCAATGTTTTCCTCAATAAATCAAGCATTCAGCTCCTTATCAAAGATTTTAAAATTATACCAAAGTAAGCAAAAGCTCAAGACCTGAATTGTTGGTTATCAATCACTTACTTTTTGGATAGGGCCCATGAGACCCATTCCCAAAATCGTAAGTGGTTTAGAATCAATAAGGAGATAAAATTCTCTCACTACAAACCTCTGTACACGACAAAAACCTCCTGCTAGGGGTGAGCAAAGGCAAAGCAAAACCTTTTTGAAAGACGAATTCATAGCCAAAGCGCTATGGATGAGGAGGAAAAAAGCGTTTGGCAAAGTCTTTGCCAGCCCTAGAGGTGATTGCGTAATTCAGGATTAGCGGTATTTTTTATGGAAAAAGAAAAAATTTAGAAGCTGAAAAGAAGCTCTCAAGGACAAAAGCGCGAATTTCACTCGAAATGGAATTTTGCAGGGAGCCTCCTTAACCCGCATTTCTCACAAGGCTCTGGAAAAATTTGGAGCATCTGTTTTCCGAGATTCCAAGGAGTTCTTTTGGAAATGGTTACAACCATTCCCTGCAAGATCTCCTTGAAATCTCGGAAAACATCTTGCTCAACTTTTTAGCA
>JBCCHO010000102.1:0-7350 GCA_039028715.1 Chlamydiota bacterium
AAAAATTTGGAGCATCTGTTTTCCGAGATTCCAAGGAGCTCTTTTGGAAATGGTTACAACCATTCCCTGCAAGATCTCCTTGAAATCTCGAAAAACATCTTGCTCAACTTTTTAGCAGAGCTTGTGAGAAATACGGGTTAAGAGCCTTCCCTGCGGAAATAGATTGAAATCTCGAAAAAACAGTCTGTCCAACCTTTTTGCAGAGCTTGTGAGAAATCCGGGCTAATGAATAACATCAAAACCCGAGCTATCGAAAGTCTTCTTTAGGCTCAGTGGGTTGAGTAACTTGTTTTTGATTGGGCTCTGGAGTCACCAAGGCTCCGCTAAGCAATGCATAGAAAAAATTGATCACTGAGTTGAAAGCAGGGCTAATGATGTATTTGCAGATAGGAGTGATGGTCCAACTTGACAGACATTTTATCGAGTGCCAAACAGGGGTAAACAAGGATCTTTTTCGAACATTTGTTACACGTGCGCTTGTAGAGCGCGCGGGAAAGGCTTTTTTAATTACGGGGTAAATAACTCTTTCGTATAAGGGAACGCACAAATAATCCCAAATGATTTGTTTGAAAATGAGGGTTAGTAGCTTTTTTAGAGAGCTTCCAATAGGAGTGAGGATATGGTTGTAGACTCGATTAGCAGCGCCTTTGACATAGCGGTTGAAACAAAGCTTTTTGACTAGGGTCACCACGAGGTCGGTGCATGCATTTATGCAATTGAGACATTGCTTTGTTATGGTTCCCAGTTGTCGAAAGCAAAAGAGGCCGACTTTATCTAGGTAAAACAGTTGAACAGCTGAGCGCACGAATTTGTAGCCTTCCACGCACACGAACGTGATGGCTCCTCCAATGAGGAAACCGACCACTTTTACAATGCTGTCGCATTCGCTCCACTTTAGACCAGTAAAAATGGCACCACAAGACGCGCTACAGCTGTTACAAGAAACACCCGATCCGACAGCAATATAGGTCCTTTGACTATTAGGGTCGTGAACAGTTCCAAATGCTGATGAAGACATCGTCACCCTCTTCTAAAATTTTCATAGAACTTGGGTTTCAAGTATAAAATTTATTTAATAAAAAAAGCAAGTATTTCCTGTGAGTGCGACCTATGGGTATTTAGAGGGATTTTCAGGGCTATAAAATAGGGCGGCGCAGTTCGCCTTCGCGCAGTCCTAAGTTTCCGTAGCGGTGATACTGTACGCTTAGGGTAATTTCGCGTAGATAGCGCGGCAGTTCGATGCGGCCGTTAGCGAGAACAGGGGCATAATTTAAGTGGCAGTCGGTTGCAGCGCACATGTTAAAGAGAACAGAAGCGGGGCGTCTTAACATTCGAATCCGCTTCATCTTTCCCGTTCGGATACGGGCGGTAAAACGAGCTTCATCTTCTTCAACTATTCTGAAGATCGGAAGCATGGCGTCCCAGTTGGCCTGCTTGGTTTTTGTATCGGCGCTTTTTTCCCAACTGACTTCGAGCCGAACACGACAAGTTAGAGCAGCGGCAAAGGCGCGTAAATAGTCAATAGGGCGGTCTTCGGGGGTAATGCGCAAGACCATTTTTCGCTGCGGAAGATAGCGCAAGTAGTTATCTTCCCCAAGCAGCTTTGAAATGTCTTTATCGCGCTTGAGTTGTTGCCAGTAGAAGGCGTAGCTCGAAATGCTCGCATACCAAATTCCAAGATCTTCAGCAGAAAGATCGAACTTCTCTAAAAACCGCGTGAGATTGTTCACTAAACTTCCCAATGGAAGCTTGTCTTTTGGGATGCCTATCTGAGTCGCTTTCATAAATTGAAGAAGGTAATTAGGACCGCCTACTTTAAACCCAGGGCCAAAACTACTTTTTTTATGGCCGCCAAAAGGCTGCCTTTGAACGATGGCGCCCGTTATGGGGCGGTTGATATAGCAGTTGCCAGCGCTGATGAGCTGTTGCCACTTTTTCTGTTCGCGGATATCAAGCGAGTGTAGGCCTGCTGTGAGCCCATAGGGAGTGGCATTAGCCAAGTAAGCAGCGTGATCGAGGTGTTTGGCGCGCATGACGCCGAGGATAGGGCCAAAGAGCTCTGTTTGTTGAGTGAAGCCCTTTTTTTGAACACCCCATTTGATTCCCGGCGACCAAAGGTGAGGGTTATCTGGATCTTGCGCAGGCTTTAATAGCCACGATTCTCCCGGCTCAAGAGAAGTCAGTGCACGCTGAAGAGCTTCGCCTGGAGGGGCAATGAGCGGAGTGATAAAGCTCATTAAATTCCAAGCCGATCCGACTGTTAAGCTGGCAGCTGCATCGCAAAGAGTATGGCGAAAAGTGGGATCGTCATAGACCTCGCCTTCTACAATCGCAAGTGAAGCGGCGCTACATTTTTGTCCACTGTGGCTGAAAGCAGATTGGATCAGGTCTTTAATTGCGAGGTCGCGATCAGCAAGGGCTGTGATAACCATGCTATTTTTCCCACCTGTTTCAGCGACAAGGGGAAGGTTCGGCCGAAGCTTGAGAAAATGCTGTGCAGTTTGCGTTGCACCGGTTAAAATAACGCCGTTGAGCCGCTCATCTTGAATCAGTTGGTTTCCTATAGGATCTTCAGCGCAGTTGATGAATTGGAGAACTTCTTTTGGAATGCCCGCTTCCCAGAAAATTTGACACAGTTCCCAGCCCGCTAAGACAGTTTCTGGAGCTGGCTTAAAGAGGGCGCAGTTTCCGGTAATCAGCGCCGCACAGAGGCCACTTGTTGGAATAGCAACTGGGAAATTCCATGGAGGGGTGATCAGTAGCGTGCCGTTAGCTGTCCACTCGAGGTCTTGATAGTAAGCAAATTGGCGGTAACAGCGCAAATAGTACTCAGCAAAATCGATCGCTTCCGACACTTCTGCATCCGCTTCGAGAACTTGTTTGCCGGCATCGGCAACCAGAGCGCCGATGAGTACATCTCGTTTGAGTCTGAGTTGCTGGGCAATTCGCATCAGGAGTTCGCAGCGTTGGTCTAGAGACATAGCTTGCCATTTAGGTTCTGCTGCTTTTGCCCCTTTAAGAGCGCGGTCAATATCGTCCCAGTAGCCAAGTGAAAAGCGATAAAGCGGCTCAGCAGGCTTTGAAGGGTCATAACCTTGTTGGAGATGGTCTCGGTTGTGCACGATATTTCCAGCAATGACAAGAGGGATCGGTTGAATAGAGCGGTTGCGGTATTGCGCAAGAGCAGTTTCTGCCCAAAGGCGGTTATGAGGAAGTGAAAAGTCGGTAGGCGACTCATTTTCAAACGGAGCTTTGAGCTCTAAGTGGTGCGGAGGAGAAAAGCGGTTCTGTGTTCTTCTTGGCTCGACCGAAACAGTGGCACTAGATGCGAGCGCATCGGAAAAACGCTTGGCTTGTGCTTGCCACTCTTTTGCCTTCGGATCAAGTTCAAAAAGATGAGAAAGAAAGTGGGTGAGCTCTGTTTTTTCATCGAGTCGGCGAATCAAATAGCTGATTGCCTGTTCAAAGGTTTCTTTATTAGCGGTAGCGCAGTAGAGAGTCACCGTTTTTGTCAGTGGAATCAGTGCGCGACAGAGCTGGTCGGCCATCCCTTCGAGCATTTCAAATGACACTTCTTGTTCCAAGTGATTCTCCGCTCGAAGAAGAAGGGCAAAGGCAAGGTCAAAGAGATTATGGCTGGCAACACCGATATGGACAGCTTGAGCGGAGCTGGGCTCGCATGCAGTGAGCAGAAGCCGTTTGTAGTGAGCATCTGTTTCTGCCTTTGTCAAATAAATCGCTTGGGGCAAGTTGTTAAGCGAAGCTTCAATCTGCTCGAGCTGACTATTGGCCCCTTTGACGAGCCGCACCTTAATTGGCGCGCCACCCTTTTTGATGCGTCCAGCAGCAAACGAGCGGATCTCTTTAAAAACAGCATGAGAATCGGGCAAATAAGCTTGGAGAGTGATTCCAGCTGAAAGAGAAAAAAACTCTTTTTCAGTAAGGACGCGTAGAAAGAGTTCTTTTGTTAAGTAGAAATCGCGGTAACCTTCCATATCTAGGTAGACGAGCTTAGCTGATGTGCGACCTTCTGGCGTTTGGATGGGGTGGGCAATTGCTGTTCGGTAGATCAGCCTTAATTGCTCAGCGAGGGTTTTTAAATCCTCTTCCCAAGCAAGCGATGGGAACGGAAGGTGAAGCGTAGAGAGCTTGATCGAAACCGATTGAATGAGCGGGTTTTTCAAATCTTTGATCACTTGTTCAATTGTTTTCGCGACCTTTTGATGACCCAAAGTAGGTCCACCAAGCCGGTGGATGATCGGTTTGACTTGCTGCTCTTGTCGAGATTTAAGATATTGAGATAGAAAAGAAGATTCTCCAGAAAGCACAATTGGCGTGAGCTGTTGGCGAAGTGAGGCCAAGAAAATAGGAACAGCGAGCCGAGGAACCTTAGCCCCTAGCGCTTTAAAAAGCTGCAACTTGAGTTGTTCACTCAAGGGAAGAAAAAACGGAACTCCAAGAAGATGCAAGGTATGAGACAGCTGATCAGCGATTCTTTGAGGGGAGTGGGAGCGGAAAGCTTGATCGGTTAATGTAGCGATTAACGCTTTGCCAATCGGATCGCGAGCCATCCGATGCAGTGTTTTTTGTCTCTTTTTTTCTCTTTTGGTTAGCGTTGCACTTGCTTCTTGTAACAAAAGACTGGCAAGCTCAATTGTTTTTTGCTCGCGCTCTTTTAATTCTAGTGGTTTTTGAGCAGCTGCAGCGAGGAGTGCACGGGCATCGGCTATCAATTTTGATTCAGCTTTTGACATGTATCGATCAGGTTGGTACATTTCCTTTTGTCTTTGAGTGGAGCCTTTTTGTGCATCACCTTTTCTGTTTTAACAGAAGTAGCCCCTTGTCCACAATGTCGATTATCTCTTCTGCTTTCTATTTTTATCGGATCTGCAAAAAAGTCGTTTACCAAGGCGCAGTTTTACTCGCTTTATTAGCGCCTTTTTATCTCCAAGCGGCGCCTGTTATGCTGGGAGTCGATGTTTTTTTTCACCAAGGCCAAGTTGAAAAGCTTAAGGGGAAACGGGTGGCACTTGTCACTAACCATACGGGCGTAGATAGCAATCTTGTATCGACAGCAGAACTGTTAAAGCGGCATGAAAAAGAGTACAGAGTTGTCGCTTTTTTCTCTCCAGAACACGGGTGGAAAGGCCATTGCTATGCTTGGGAAAGTTGTGCGCATGAACGAGACCAAAGTCAAATCCCCATTTATAGCTTACACGGTCAAACCTACCGTCCGACAAAAAAGATGTTAGAGGGCATCGATATCATCCTTTATGACATTCAAAGTATTGGGGTGCGCTCTTATACTTATGAAACGACCCTTTTTTATGTGATGGAAGAGGCGGCTAAAGCAGGGATTGAAGTGATCGTTTTTGACCGCCCTAACCCAATCAACGGCGTGATTATCGATGGGCCATTGCTCGATGAAAAATGGCGCTCGATGATTGGGTACATCAATGTTCCTTATTGCCATGGAATGACAATTGGCGAGCTCGCCCGATTTTTCAACAAGGAATACCAAGTCAAATGCAAGCTGACCATAATTCCGATGAAAGGGTGGAAGCGCTCGATGAATTTTAGTGATACGGGGCTTTGTTGGATTCCAACAAGTCCTCATATTCCCGAGGCTTCCACGCCCATTTTTTACGCTTCCACGGGGATTTTAGGTGAGTTGGGAATCAATATTGGCGTTGGGTACACCTTGCCATTTAAAATTGTCGGGGCTCCTTGGATTGATGCTGATGTGTTTGCCGCTAAACTTAACCAGCAAAATTTGGCTGGAGTTCACTTTGTTCCTTTTCACTACCGCCCTTTTTACGGTTCCCTAGCCAAACGAGAATGTCATGGGGTTTTGATTCAAGTCACCGACCAAAAAAACTACCGCCCGATTGCTGTTCAGTATCTCTTGCTCGGGATTCTCAAAAGCCTTTATCCAGCTGAAATTAGTCAACGGCTAAAAGCGATCACAGCAACGCAGAAAACCCTTTTTTGCAACGCGAATGGAACAGAAGAAATTTATCGCTTGTTGCTGCACGAGCGATTTGCCGCTTGGAAAATGATCGGGTTTCAGCAGCGGGAGCGCGAAGCATTTAAAAAAAAGAGAGAAAAATATCTCATCAGCTCATATTCACCTTAGTTCAAGCTTCAAACAGGTGAAAAAAAAGAGAGATTTTTACCCAAGCCGATTCAAAGTGAGAAAAATGGGCTGGAGACAAAGCTCAAGGCATGTGCCTTGAGCTTTTACATGATAGGGTTTCTTTATAAGAACCTATCCGTAATCGACTGCTACGGGCACTTCAAAGCTGCGTTTTTTCGTGTCCCTGCGCAGGAGTTTTTTCTAGATAAGCAACCTTATTACCTATCCGTCAAGTGGATAAAACCCAGGAAAAAAGTCGATCAAAATAGCCGCGCCAAATCACCGATCTTTTTGCATTTTGAATCGTCTTCGGTATATATCTACAAACCCAAGCTCACGTCTTATGACAGCTCATCTACAAACCCAAATTGTGTCTGATGATAGTTCATCCATCAGACACAACTTGGGTTAGAAGTCTTGGCTGGCTGTCCCCGCTTGCCCTCTTGAGCTTCAATCTTTCGCACCAAATCAGATTCTCTGGCGAGGGCCGTGCACCAGGCTACTAGCCGCCCCCCTTTTTTTTCTTCTTCGAACCGATTTTCCTCGGTGCATTCATGGATGCGATTTGTTTTTTCTAGGTGCGCAACAGCCTCATTTTGTTAAAAAAAATACAAAGATCGCGCTGTCTTATCAAAGATGCAGAGGCGATAGAGAAAGAGCGACAAATTAAATTTTTAAAATGCGATGAGTATAAGTCTGTCAGGGTGAAAATAGCAGCTCTGCAGCCTGAGTAGCAGCATAAAAGCCAATGGCATTGATCTTAAAAATAAGTCTTTGATTGCTTTTAATATTAGTTTAGTGTTAAACTTTAATAGTTAACTAGAAATAAGGAGTATCTTTATGACCGCAGTTAGCAATAACTCTAACCCTGAGTTGGGGAATCAAGAGATAAGTTTTCTTTTGGGTTGCATTGACTTGAAAGAAAGCGATAAAGAGGTTTTGTTTAATGACAGCATGCAAGAAAGAATAAAGTCTTTTTGTTATAAGCATATTGATGAAATAGCAGCTCGGTGTAAAGCAGCTCAGTTTGAAAAATTGAAAAATCAGTGTAAAAAACTGGGAAATCAGTCTGAAGAAGCTGCGCAAAATGCAGGAGAAGCTGCGCAAAATGCAGGAGAAGCTGCGCAAAATGCAGGAGAAGCTGCGCAAAATGCAGGAGAAGCTGCGCAAAATGCAGGAGAAGCTGCGCAAAATGCAGGAGAAGCTGCGCAAAA
>JBCCHO010000103.1:0-7279 GCA_039028715.1 Chlamydiota bacterium
ATTTTCATTTACGGATAGGTTCATGCTTGAAACGGAAAAATTCAAATAAATACCCATAGGTCGCACTCACAGGTCTTAGTAAAAACCCAAGTTGTGTGGTAGAGTTTCTCAGATCAATTTTCTGTTTTTTACCTGCTCAAAGCTTAACCCGTATTTCTCACAAGCTCTGTTAAGATGTTTTTCGAGATTTCTAATTGAGATCTTGCAGGGAATGGTTGTAACCATTTCCAAAAGAGCTCCCTGAAATATTCGGAAAACAGAATTTTAGATGAGCAACTCTACCACACAACTTGGGTTTTTAGAGTGTCAGGAGAAATAAGGCGGGCTTTCATTTCAATCTCTTGAAGAGAGTGAGAATTCTCGCGCGTCTTCTCTAAATTTTCCATTGTTTTAGCAGGAGGTGCTGAAAATAACACAATCATCTTCTCTTTTACCCTTCTTTCCTTTATGCTTTTCTCAAAACCCAAGTTATGTCGTATAACCAATCAGCTAAATTTTCTGTTTTTTCCCTGCCAGAGGGTTGGATTTTCAGCATAAAAAGAGAATTTTTAGATGAATTGCCATCAGACATAACTTGGTTTTTAAAACACTACTCTCGGACGATAAAAACTTATGTCTACTTCAGATGAAATCAAAGCTTGTATTCAAAGCCTGTTAGACGATGCCGAAATCCATGTTACTAGCGGTGACGAGAAGCACTTTGAAGGCATTGTTGTCTCGGCACACTTTGAAGGAAAATCTTTGATTGACCAACACCGCCTCGTCATGGAGCCCTTATCTCAACTTTTTGCATCGACGCTTCACGCTTTTAAACTCAAAACGTATACTCCCACACAGTGGGCAAAGATCCAAGGAGGTCGACCCAATGCAACCTGATATCAAAGAGGAAATCAAAGCCGATATTGCGACTAATAAAGTCATTCTCTACATGAAAGGCACGAAGTCGGAGCCTTCTTGTGGCTTTTCTTCTCAAGTCGTCACTATTCTCAATACGCTGGGCATCGACTACGTCACTCGCAACGTTCTCGAAGACGACGCGCTGCGCACCGCAATCAAAGAGCACTCAAATTGGCCCACCTTGCCTCAACTCTATATCGATGGGGAATTTATCGGCGGCTGCGATATTGTCACCCAGCTCTATGAAAGTGGCGACCTCACCGCTAAGCTCGAAGCAATCAACGCCAAGGAAAGATAGATGGAAGGCGAAGCCGATCACCTAGCTTCTCTTCTAGTCCGCTTCGGCTGGTTTATTCCTCTCGCTGCCATCTTAGTCCTTGGGTTTATTCTCCACTTCGCTATTAGCCGCATCTACAAACGGATCTTCCCAAAAATCGAAAAATCTCACCTCACTTGGGACTCAGCACTCCTCAGCGCCCTGATTCGCCCCCTAAAAATCTTCATTTGGATTCTCAGCATCACTTACGCTTTACAGGTCATTAGCTTTCATTTTGAGCAACCGAGCATCACAACAACGCTGATTGCCTTTCGCTCATTCTCGATGATCGCATTGCTGCTTTGGTTTGCTCTTCGCTTTATCAAAAATCTCGAGGCCGACTACGTCCGCGGCCAACGAAAAACAAAGAAGCCGTACGATAAAACAACTGTCCGCGCTGTATGCCAAATCTCGCGCATCGCAGCTGTAAGCGTGGCGATTCTCATCTACATGCAAACGCGGAATATCAATATTTCGGCCATCCTCACCTTTGGTGGTGCGAGTGGTATCGTCATTGGATTTGCCGCCAAAGATTTAATCGCCAACTTTTTTGGCGGACTGATGCTTTATCTCGACCGCCCGTTTTCCATTGGCGACTGGATACGCTCTCCCGACCGCGAAATCGAAGGAACTGTCGAACATATTGGTTTTCGGATAACGCGCATTCGCACGTTTTCGAAGCGACCGCTCTACGTTCCGAACACTGTCTTTCTCACGATCTCAGTTGAAAACCCATCGCGAATGTCCAATCGCCAAATTAAAACACGCGTCGGTATTCGCTATGAAGACGCACCTAAAATGGACGCCATCGTCGCCGATGTCGAAACGATGATACGCAACCACCCGACGATCGATACCAAACAATATCTGATGGTGCGCTTTGATGAGTTTGGCCCATCATCGCTCAACTTTCTCATTTACTGCTTCACTAAGACGACAAACTGGGCCGACTACTTGCTGTATCAGCAAGATGTCTACTTAAAAACCATTGCAATTATCGAGCAACATGGCGCTGAATGCGCTTTCCCAACAACAACCCTTCACGTGCCCGAAGGAATCACTGTTCAAAAACCGAATGAATGAGCTGGTCTTTTTTTGTCATGCCGGTGCCTTAATGGCGGTGATTTTTATTGCCCTGAAAATGGGCAAGCACGCGTTGACTGCTCTTTTTGCTCTGCAGACTATTTTGGCGAATCTTTTTGTCACCAAGCAGATGGAGTGCTTCGGACTTACAGTCACCTGCAGCGACGTCTACCCGATTGGCGCTTTGTTATCCCTCAATTTACTACAAGAGTACTTTGGCCGCAAAACCGCTCGCCAAGCGACTTGGACAGCCTTACTTACAGCGCTCTTTTTTGTTGCAATGGCGCGACTTCACCTTAGCTATCGCCCGAGCGCAATCGATACAACCCAAGCTGCTTTTCAAACGCTACTCGCCCACTCACCGCGCATCATCCTCGCCTCGATTGCCGTCGCTTTCACTGCTGAGCGCCTCGATATGAAACTCTACAGCTACGCAAAAAAACTTTTCCCCACCAAAGGGTTTACCTTTCGCTTTATCCTCACCGCCATGATCACCCAGCTATTCGATACTGTCGCATTTAGTTTCGCCGGTTTATACGGCATTGTCCACTCAGTGATCGACATCATCTGTTTGAGCTACCTGATCAAAATGATCATCATTTCGACGCTAGCTCCTGTAAGCGGTTTAGCAAAAAAACTCATCCCTGCGCCAACACTCCAAGCGCAAGAAACTCTCAATCCAAGCCAATCATGACTGCTTTTCGCTTTGAAATTTTGCATCAGTCGCGCCGATCGCAAGCACGCGTCGGACGCATTCACACGCCACACGGCGTCATCGACACACCTAATTTTGTTGCCGTCGGTACCAATGGAACACTAAAAGCTCTCGATAACCGCTCTGTCAGTGAGATTGGATTGCAATTGATGTTCTGCAACACCTACCACCTTTTGCTACAACCGGGAACAGAAGTTGTCCGCGCTGCAGGCGGTATCCACCGGTTCATCAACCGCGACTTGCCGATCATTACCGACTCCGGCGGGTTTCAGGTCTTTAGCCTAGCCTATGGATCTGTCGCAAGTGAACTTAAAAGCAAAGGAACAAAAAAACACAACGGATCTGTCCTCAAAATCACCGATGACGGCGTGACTTTTCGCTCTTATCGCAGCGGCGAAAAAATTTTACTCACACCTGAGCGGTCGATTGCCGCTCAAAAAGCATTTGGCGCCGATATCATTATTCCCTTCGATGAACTTCCCCCCTACCATATCGATGCTCACTCGCTAGAGCGCTCGCTTCATCGAACTCACGATTGGGAACAACGCTCACTTGATGCCCACCTAAGCAATCCCCAAAACCAAGCGATGTACGCTGTTGTCCACGGGGGAACTTCGCTCGAGCTACGCAAGAAAAGCGCCCTTTTCTTGAGGGAACTTCCCTTCGACGGGTTTGCCATTGGCGGAAGTATGGGAAAAACAAAACGAGAAATGGTTGCTATGCTAACACCTACACTTTTACTCTTGCCAAAAACAGCTCCGAACCACTTGCTTGGGATTGCCGATCTCGAATCGCTCGAGCAATGCGTTCCTCTAGGCATCGACACTTTTGACAGCTCTTACCCTACTAAAGCAGCACGCCACGGCACACTTCTGACAAAAATGGGGTCGCTAAAAATCGGCCACTCGACCCACCGCCATGCCTTCATTCCACTCGAGCCCGACTGCAACTGCTTTACCTGTCAACACTACAGCCGCGCTTATCTGCACCACCTATTCAAGGCAAAAGAACTCAGCGCACTTACACTCGCTTCAATTCACAATCTTTACTTTATGGTTGAAAAGATGCGCCACTACCGCAACCAAATTGCCGCCGACCGCATCTAATACCTGTGAGAAGCGGCCTCCTTGTGCGAGGAGTTTTTCACCCAATTTGGGTGGCAAACTCGGGTCAAGTAGCAAGCGCCTGCTTTCCTCCGATAGGCTTTGCTTCAAACGAGATTTCACCACGATCATTGACCAATAGCTCGACAGATTGATCGCTTGAGATTTCCCCTTGCAAAATCGCCCGCGAAAGCTGGTTGGTCACTGTTTGTTGAATCAGCCGCTTTAACGGCCGCGCACCAAACGCAGCATCGAATCCTTTGCCCGCCAAAAAATCGACCGCATCTTCGCGCCAGCTCAATGTAATATCCCGCTCGACAAGCCTATTTTTTAACCGCTCGAGTTGAATCAAGGCAATCGCACGCATATCGCGTTCTCTCAAGGGATGGAACGGGAGAATTTCGTCGAGGCGGTTAATAAATTCCGGACGAAAATGGCGTTTGACCAATGGATCGATCAATGCCAAAATTTCTTTGGGCGTCAATTCCTGATCGCTTTCGAGTTGATGGTCGAGTAGCTCTTTTGATCCGAGGTTTGAAGTCATGATAAACAACGCGTGTTTGCAGTTTGCCGTCCGCCCTTTACTATCTGTCATGCGACCATCGTCAAATGCCTGTAGCAATAGGTTAAACACATCCGGATGGGCCTTTTCAATTTCATCGAGCAACACTACAGAGTAGGGACGGCGGCGCAACGCTTGCGTCAGCTGCCCTCCTTCGTCATACCCGACATATCCCGGAGGAGCTCCGATGAGTTTAGCCACGCTATGCGCCTCCATATATTCCGACATATCGAGGCGCAGCAAAGATTCTTCTTGGTCAAAAAGCTCTTGCGCTAACGCTTTGGCAAGTTCTGTTTTTCCAACGCCGGTTGATCCGACAAAAAGAAACGCCCCAAGCGGCCGATTGGGATCGCTTAACCCCGCATGAGCGCGGCGAATCGCTTCGCTGACCGCTGTAATTGCAAATTCTTGCCCGACAACGCGTTTTTTTAACACTGTTTCGAGGTAAAGCAAGCGCTTGGCCTCGCCTTCAAGCATTTTATCGACGGGAATTTTAGTCCATTTAGCGACAATTTGAGCGATGAGTTTAGCATCGACCTCTTCTTGCAATAGCCGATGCGGCTCTTTTTTCAAAGTATCCTCATCTGCTTTGATCTTTTTTTCGAGTGCTGGAATCTCACTATAACGAAGCTGAGCTACGGCATTGTAGTCAGAAGCGCGCTCCGCTTCTTCTTCGCGAAAACGAAGTTTTTCAAGCTCCTTCTTTTGCTTTTTAAGCTGCTCAATCTGGGCTTTTTCCTTTTGAAACCTCGCGTTGAGTGTGGCGAGCTCTTCTTTCAATGAAGCGATCTCTTTTTCTAGCCCTTTAACTTCTGCATCAGCAGAGGGGCTCTTTTCTCTCTTAAGCGCCTCTTGCTTGACAATCAGCGCACTTAACGCGCGCTCTTTCGTATCGATCAATAGCGGACGGCTTTCAATCTGCATGTGAATCACAGTAGCCGCTTCGTCGATCAGATCAATGGCTTTATCGGGCAACTTGCGATCAGAAATATAGCGATGAGAAAGAAAAACAGCGGCGTGAAGCGCTTCTTCTGTAATCCGCACCCCATGAAAATTTTCGTAACGCTCTTTTAACCCGCGCAAAATTGAAATCGCATCTTCGAGCGTCGGCTCATCAACGACTACGAGCTGAAACCGGCGCTCCAAAGCAGCGTCTTTTTCAATGTGTTTTTGATACTCTGCAAGCGTCGTCGCCCCAATACAGTGCAGCGTTCCCCGCGCAAGTGCCGGTTTGAGCAAGTTGGCCGCATCCATTGCTCCTTCAGTCGCTCCAGCGCCAACGAGAAGATGCACTTCATCGATAAAAAGGAGCACCCTACCATCACTATGCTCAATTTCCTGCAAAATCCCCTTCAGTCTTTCTTCAAACTCGCCGCGATACTTTGTGCCGGCAATTAAACTACCCATATCAAGAGCGACGAGTTGCTTCCCTCGCAGCGAATCGGGAACATCCTCGTGCACAATCCGATAAGCTAATCCTTCGGCTATCGCGGTCTTTCCAACCCCAGGCTCGCCGATTAACAGCGGGTTATTTTTTGTCCGTCGACTGAGAATCTGAATGGCACGTCGAATCTCATCATCGCGACCAATCACAGGATCGAGTTTTCCATCGCGGGCAAGCGCGGTCAAATCTTTACAGAACCGTTCGACAGCTCGAAGCCCGCCTTCACTACTTTCTGCTTCCATCTTGCGCCCTCCCCTAATGGTCTTGATTTTTTGCTCAACTTCTCGAACTGAAACAGGCGATTCCTGCTTCCAATTTGCAAACCGCTCAGGAGGGGTTTGCCAAAAAAGGTAAAAAAGGTGATCACTACTGACATAGCGATCGCCCCATTTCTGAGCGAGCTCTACTGCTACTTTTAGCCGCTGATGCAAATTGGGTGCAATCTTTGGGTCTTCTCCCTGTCCCGAATAGGTCGCCAGCGCACCAAGCGCTTGACCAAGCGCGCGCTCAACAGCCGCAAGATCGAGTCCAACATGGCGTGCAAGCGCCTGAAAGTATCCTTTAGGATCGCGAAACAACGCCCAAAACAAATGAAGCTCATCAATTGCTGTATGGCGGTGTTTTTTTGCTTGTTGCGCAGCTTCCATGAGCGCCTGCTGCATCGCTTCTGTTAATGGCAATGTCATCGTCCTCACCTCCTTCTATTAACCGTGCTCTTGACCCAAGCCCGCATCTGGTGATAATTCAGATCAATTTTGTGGAAAAAGAGAATTTTAGACGAACTATCATCAGCCGCAAGCTTGGGTTTATAGATGAACCATCATCAAATGCAAGCTTCAGTTTTAAAGACTACCAGCCCTATCATAGGAAAAAAGGGCAAAACTTGTCAATCGAAGCGTTCAAGTGCTAATTTTTCTCAATACCCAATAACAAAGCCAAAAATTGACGCTAAACCATGTGTTCTGCTACACTCAATTGCCATTTTCAATGAACATTTTAAACCCAAGTTGTGTCTGATGATGGCTCATCTAAAATTCTGTTTTTCCGCCTGTTTTAGGTTCGAATTTTCCTGGCTTCGGTTATCCTATCAGTGCTTGGTTTTTTCGCGGGACTGCAGCTTTTCCGCGCGCTTCTGGTATAGGATGAATGAGACGATGGC
>JBCCHO010000104.1:0-7276 GCA_039028715.1 Chlamydiota bacterium
ATATAATATTCGAGTGCGTCTCAACGTATTTTCAACTTTGTAATGATGGAAAGACTTTGAAATAGCCTTGGAAAGCATTACTATTGTACTGCTAACCCTTCCCCTGCCAATGATAATTTTTTTAGTAAAAACCCTATGCAGAGGAGTGTTTTCTATTGAAGCGGTTCTGTGCGACGTGTCAATAAAAAAACACTCCTCCACATGGGGTTTTTCTAGTGCAGCAGGCAAGGAAAGGGCTAACTGGGCAAAAGCCACTATGGTAATTTTTTTTGGTAAAAACCCTATGCAAAGGAGTGTTTTCTATTGAAGCGGTTCTGTGCGCCGTGTCAATAAAAAAACACTCCTCTACATGGGGTTTTTCTAGGGCAGCAGGCAAGGAAAGGGTTAACTGCCCAACAGCTACTACTGGGCTGTCCAATTAGAGTTGCTATGGCTATTTTTTCATAGCAAAAACTTAAACAATGAGATCAAATGATGTGCGACTTTTTAGCAGAGCTTGTGAGAAATACGGGCTAGAGGCTTTAAATCAGTTTTCTTGGGTGCGTTTGAACCGGAAGCACTATAGACCATCATCCGCATCTTATACTTTGAGCTGTATTTCCGACAAATATCGATTATTCATTTAACTTGACAAGGACGCGCCGAGGACGGCTTCCTTCTTGAGGACCAACGACACCTTTTTTTTGGAGTTCGTCCATTAAAGCCGCAGCTGTTGGGTAGCCAATTTTTAGGCGGCGCTGCAAAAATGTCGTGGAGGCGCGCTGAGCTTCGATAACTGTGTCGTAAGCGCGCTGATAAAGAGGGCTTTCTGGTTCGGCCTCAGCTTCGGCATCAAGAGCGTCTTGGGCCATTTGATCGAATGAGGGAATAAGGTATTGAGGCGGTGCTTGGTTTTCGATAAATTGAATGACGCTGTTAATATCGCTATCGCGAATATAAACGCCCTGTGCGCGCTTGAGTTGCGCTGAACCGGGGGGTAAAAATAACACATCGCCATTGCCGAGCAGGTTCTCAGCGCCGATTTCATCGAGGATGATTTGGCTATTGACGCGGCTGGCGACTTTAAAAGCGATTCGACTTGGAAAGTTGGCTTTAATGATTCCCGTAATCACTTCGCGAGAGGGCCGCTGAGTGGCTAAAATGAGATGGATACCGACGGCGCGTGCCATTTGTGCAATGCGGGCGATAGGCGTTTCGAGATCGGAGCCAGAGACCATCATCAAGTCGGCAAATTCATCGATGATCGCAACGATATAAGGCATTTTTTCTGGGATATCGATAGGAAGTTCTGCTTCCTGAGCGGGTCTAATTTTGCGGTGATTAAAGGCGGTAATATTTCTCAGTTTTAACTGCTTGAGTACTTCGTAGCGGTACTGCATCTCTTTAACAAGCCAATTAAGTGCAGCATAAGCTCCCGCTGCCTCAGTAATGACAGGGGCAATCATGTGAGGTAGTTGGGCATAAGAGCTAAGTTCGACTTTTTTTGGGTCAATGAGAAGAAGCTGAATTTCATCGGGTCGTGCTGTCATCAAAACCGACATCACAATGCTATTAATGCAGACTGACTTTCCCGATCCCGTTGCGCCGGCAATGATGCAATGAGGCATTTTTGTAAGATCACAAAACACATGCTCTCCAGTCACCGTTTGGCCGAGTAGAATCGGAATGTGCAGCTGTTTTCGTTGGCGTTGGTATTCACCGAGCATTTCTTTAAAATTAACTTCTTGCGGGTAGAGCGAAGGAACTTCAATTCCAACAGCGGCTTTGCCGGGGATTGGAGCGATGATCCGGATCGATTTTGCCTGTAAATTAAGGGCAATGTCGTTAGCGAGGACTTTAATCTTTTGGACTTTTACTCCGACAGGGGGATGAACCTCAAATAGCGTAATTGTCGGGCCGCAGTGAATCTGGCCGACCTTAGCTTTTATGCCAAAACTAAGCAACGTCGCTTCGAGAACCTCTGCTTGTCGGCGCAGATCTTTTTTCAATGTGGGTTGGTCGATTTTTTTTGCGTTGGTCAATAAATGGAGCGAAGGGATGCGGTAGCGTTTGAAGGCGCCGCGATAGGGCTTTGTCCCACTGCGCAATTTTTGGCCAGAAGACTTTGCGCTGGGGTATTCCAGATGGGTGGAAATTTTTAAATCATCTTGCTCTACTTGTTCTTGCGGTGCAGGTTCTTCGGTGGGCGACTGTGTTTGAGGCAGTTCCAAATCAGCAGAAAGTGGCTTGACTTTGGGTTGAATTTTGGGAAATAAAGGGCCTTTTGGCTTGAAAGCAGCGGGTAGAGGTTTGAGGTCTCGACAAACTTTGACAATAAAATTTTTTGACCCCAGGGTAAAGCTTTTGATCGTGCGAAAAATAGACAAAAGTTGAGTATCGGTAAACAGGATAAGCGACATCAAAGCGGTAAGCGAGAAAGTAATAGAAACACCGACATCACTTAGCATGTGTTGTAAATTGAAAGTTGGCAAATCGCGGTAAAGGTAATAAAGCGGAACGCCGCCTAAGTTGCAGCGAAAGACTCGGTGGGGAAAAGGCAAGGGAATGAGCGATGATTCCGAGAAGGTATGCGCACGGATAAAGGGATGAGTCAAAGAGTAATTTTCAGCCAAGACATTCAACAAAAAAGAAAGCGAGATAATGAACAGGGAAAAGTAAAGCGTTTTGGCTCCTAAGACCGGAGGTTTTGTCGCGACTAAAAGTTTCCACCCGATCCACCCGATCCAACAGGCGACGAGATAAGAGCAAAGTCCGAAGGTGTAAAGCCACCCAATAGCGATTCCATAACCGACAATGCCCAACCAGTTCGATTCAGGAGCTCCGCGGACGAAGCTGAAAAAAGCGAGAAATAGAAAGAGGCTGGCAGCTAAGATAAGCAGCCCTTTGATTTCGGGGTGGGCGATTGGAGACGGTTTTTTTTCAGCCATTTTTTTAGAAGAACCTCAATGGGTCAGCTTGGGTTGACATACACTTTTCCAGGCTTTCGAGGCTCCTCGCGCAAAATTTCATTTCGAGTGAAATTCGCGCTTTTGTCCTTGAGAGCTGCTTTTGGTAAATTGCCTATCCTTAGCAGGATATGTCAATTTACCAAAAGCAACTTTCAAGTCAAAATCATCAAATTTCCCTGCGAAAGCGATTTTTGCAAAAGCCTCTTTCAGCTTTGAATTCCCATTTTTCCAAGAGCGCGCCCTGCGAAAAATTTTAGATTTCAACGCTGCCCTATTCATCACATTAGCGCGCGTGCGATTTTTAGAACATCAGTTCCAGCGAGTTTTTAATATGACCTGTGAGTGCTTAGCGAGTACGGCTTATGGCTAGCAGGAGCCCAAGTCGTGCTCTGTTGCGACTCATCTAAAATTCTCTTTTTCCATCTGTCCAAGAGTTGAATTTTCACCTACTTTATTCAAGTATGCTGAAAATTCAGCTCTTGGACAGGTAAAAAAACAGAAAATTTACCTAAGCTGCGGTGGTGAAATACAGCTTGGGTTAGAAAGGGCGATCGACGGGATTCGAACCCGCGACATCTGGAACCACAATCCAGTGCTCTAACCAGCTGAGCTACGACCGCCAAATGGGCTACCTTTTTAGCCTAAAATTCCCATTTTGGTCAAATCGGATCAACAGTAACCCACCTCAAGTTGGTCACTTTAAAACCCAAGTTGTGTGGTATCATTACTCATCTAAAATTCTTTTTTTCCACCTGGCAGAGGGTTGAATTTTCACCTACTTTATTCAAGTATGCTGAAAATTCAACCCTCTGCCAGGTAAAAAAACAGAAAATTTATCTGAGCAATGATACCACACAACTTGGGTTTTAAACCCAAACTGAAGTATCGGGTCGAGATTGTTTCTGGTAGAGAGTGATTCCAACAGTTAGTAGGATCAGGAGAAGCGCAAACGTGATTTCAGGTGTGAGGCATTGAAAATAAAGAAAGTACGAAAGTCGCCGTGGAGCATGGTTGACGAGCTGCAATAAAAAGTTGGCGTAAAAAGCGGTGATGGTCGAAAGAAAAGGAAAAATAGAGCTAGCCAGAGCTAAAATGAGCACTAAGCTAAAAAGGAGGGGAAAAAAAAGGTTGTAGAGAAAGCTTAATAACGGAAATTTTTGAAAATGAAACAAAACCAATGGCAAAGTCAGTAGCGTAACAGCTCCATTAAGGGCAAGCACTTTTCTTAGGTAAGAGGTGATAAAGTAGCCTAGCTTATCGAGCGGCAGCAGCGTTAATGTGGCTGCGAAGGGTCGTTGTGGCAATAGGGACCGGAGGTGTTTTTCTAGGGGCGTATAAAAAAGTAGAATCCCCAATGTCGCGGCGAAGCTAAGTTGAAATCCAATATTAAAAACGATGATCGGGGTTGCAATCAGTGCTGAGAAAAGAGCAACTCCTAGGGCATTGAGAACTGAGAACCGATACGAGAGGTAACGGGCGCTGAGAAAGATGAGAACAGCAGTCCAAGCGCGGCCGATTGAAGGGGCAGGGCCGAGATAAAACGCATAGCTTCCAAGCAGTAGCAGCAAAATAAGAGCGGAGACGCGTTGTGGTAAATAAGAACGAAAACACGCGAGTAAAAGTAAGCTAAGGAGCGCAAAGTGAAACCCTGAGATGACGAGAAGGTGTTGTAACCCCACTCGTCTGAACTGAAAAGTGAGGAGCCGGTTTTCAAGGTCACCCGTTACGAGCGCTGCGACGAGATGGTAGACTTGGCGATCGCTAAATTGGGCTTTCAAGCGCTGGCGTATTTTTTTTTTAAGTTGGTAACGCCACTCTGCGAAGCTAAAGCTTAGATTGACGGGTTGCCATGAGCTATTTTTGGTGAGTTTTAGAAGATAATAGTGAGGAGATGATTCAATCAGCGTTGCGTGGGACAGAAGATAATCCCGGTTGGCTGGTGGGCGGGGCTCTTTTTTATTTAGATAAAGGCGGCAAGGCAAGTTCTTTAAGGTCAGGTTTTTTGTTTTAAAGTTTTTGAGTGTGACTTCGTAGATGATCGATGTTTTAAACGGAGATGCGTGGTGTTTCACATGGTGAATGTGCACTAGAGCGTTTCCGGTCATTTCCTGCTCAAAAGTCAGTGTTGGGTACAGCGAAGAAAAGTAGAAATAGCCCAGCGCGCTGATCACTAGACCTGCAACAAACTTTTTTTTAGTAGCGGAGAAAAGACATCCAAAGCAAGAAACAGGCATCGACACTGTGGCAATGCCGATTAAGAAAAAGAAACTCAGGTAAAGCGCGGGGAAGCGATCCCAAAAAGTAGCGAGGAGTTGGTTCCACCGGCGGTATCTCATTCCAAGATGAAAGTCAATGGCTCTAAACGACATTTTCTATTACCTGTGAGTGCGACCCATGGATATTTATTTGAATTTTTCTTTTTCCCATGCTTGAAACGGAAAAATGGCCCCTACTTTATTCAAGTATGCTGAAAATTTAAGCTTTGGGTAGGTAAAAAAAACAGAAAATTTATGAGGCTCCTCGCGCAAAATTCCATTTCGAGTGAAATTCGCGCTTTTGTCCTTGAGAACTACTTTTTGTAAATTACCTATCCTTAGCAGGATATGTCAATTTACCAAAAGTAGTTCTCAAGTCAAAATCATCAAATTTCCCTTCGAAAGTGATTTTTGCGCGAGGAGCCTCTTATCTGAGCAACTATCCCACACAACTTGGGTTAGTATCGCCATTTTCTTGCAATTTTAACCCGTCGAAATGAGGGTGAACTGCCTCGTAATCAACGATATTCTTAGGTTTTTCATGGTCGACTAATTAGGGTTGCCGAGTGGAAATTCAGTGGTCAAGAGCTAGGCTTTTTTGGGGGGCGTTTTTTAACGATAACTTTTTCGTCGATTGACTTGTGGATAAGGCGGGCACCGCGTAGCCCCGTCGTATAATGGAAGACCCAATTAAGCATAACAGTAAAGCGACTGCGAAAACTGACGAGATAGAAAATATGGATAAAGCCCCAAATGAGCCAAGCAAAAAAGCCCGAAAAGCGGAAATTACCGATACTCCCAACAGCGCGGTTTTTTCCGATCGTAGCAATACTTCCCTTATCGAAATATTTGAATCGACGCCTTTTTTTGGCGGGAATGCGCTTTTTAATGAGTTTAGAAACGTAGCGGGCTTGTTGAATAGCGGCAGGGGCAATCGCTGGTAAAGGAATACCATCTTTTCCTTTGACGTGGGCGGCATCGCCGATGACGAAAACATTTTCATGGTTGGGAATGCTAAGGTCGTCATTGACAATCGCGCGCCCTTGGCGATCAAGGGGAATATCGAGGGTTTTTAACAGAAAAGAAGCTTGATTGCCAGCAGCCCAAATGATATTGCGTGCCTCAATGAAATCGCCGCCAACTTGGGCTCCTTCTTCTGTGATATTTGTGACCAGTGTGTCCGTAGTTACAATCACTCCCATTTTTTCCAGCCCCCTTTTTGCAGCGGCCGAAAGCTTTGGATTGAATCCTGGAAGCACTCGAGATGCGCCTTCCACAAGATAGATTTTTGACTTCTCGGGTTTAATACGGCGAAAGTTTTTGAAGAGAGTGTGATGAGCGATTTCAGCGATTGCGCCGGCCATTTCGACGCCTGTTGGGCCGGCGCCAATAATGATGAAGTTGAGAAATTTTTCCGCCTCTTTGATACTGTCCATGCGCTCTGCTTTTTCAAAGGAAATCAAGACCTTTTCGCGGATTGTCAGCGCGTCTTTGACGGTTTTAAGCCCTGGAGCTAGGGGTTCCCACTGATCATTGCCGAAATACGAATGCCGTGCGCCGGTGGCGATGATGAGGTAATCATAGGCAATAGCATCGCCATTAGCGAGCAGCACCTCGCACTTTTGGGTGTCGATATTTTCCGCAGTCGCCATAACGACACTGATATTCGATTGTCGGCTAAAGATCTCTCGCAAAGGCGTGGCAATGTCTGCAGGAGATAAAGCAGCGCTAGCTACTTGATAGAGCAAGGGTTGAAATAGGTGGTGGTTTTTTTTGTCGATTAGAGTAACGTCAAGTAGCGAACCTTTAAGTGCTTGCGCAACATTAAGACCGCCAAAACCGCCGCCGAGGATGACAACCTTATTATCAATCATAGAACCTCCAAATCACCGACCTTTTTGCAGATTGATTCGTTTTCGGTATATACCGAAGACGACTCAATCTGCAAAAATCTCGCCGAATTTGACGGTCTCTTTTGACCGATTTTTCCCTGGGTTTTATCCACCTGCCGGATAAGAACCCAGGAAAAAAGTCGATCAAAATAACCGCGCCAAATCACCGACCTTTTTGCAG
>JBCCHO010000105.1:0-7262 GCA_039028715.1 Chlamydiota bacterium
CTTGCAGGGAATGGTTGTAACCATTTCCAAAAGAGCTCCTTGGAATCTCGAAAAACAGATGCTCCAAATTTTTCCAGAGCCTTGTGAGAAATGCGGGCTAACGGCTCGAATTTTCAGCATACTTGAATAAAGTAGGTGAAAATTCGAGCCGTTAGACAGGTGGAAAAAGAGAATTTTAGATGAGCCATCATCAGGCACAACTTGGGTTTGAAACAAATGAGCCGCTAGCTTATCCTTTTAAAGATAGGACACCTTTTCACACGGGGGAAAATATATTTTATATGGTTGAAACTACTGTTTACCGTAAAAATAAAATCAATCTTAAAGATTATGACTATCAAAGAGATATTCAAAATCGCACTCTCATGGCTCAGTTTACAGAGGCCGATGTTGAACTTCTTGAAGAAATTATTTGCAGTCCAACAAAAATTTTATTAACAACCTTAAGTAGTCAAATTGATAAAACAGTGCCAGAAGTACTGACCGCCTTGGAAAGGCTCGCTCCAACGGCTCTTTTCAAGCAAGACGGCGATGTTTTGCTGATCGATAAAGAGGTGCGCAAATATTTTGAAACCGAACTTGTCCGGTTTGAAGACAATTTTACCCCGGGAATGGACTTTCTTCACTCTTTGCTCAAAAAGGTTTCGCTCGATGTATTGTTGAGCTGGTACCCCATCCCGCGAACATCGAACAGCATTTTTCAATCTCTTATCGATAAATATTTCAGAAAGCCGCAAACTTTTCAAAGACACTTGACAGAGCTCGATCTCGAAGACCCCGTTCTCAATGGAATTAAAACCGACTTATCTCTCGCTCCCGATCACAAGCTTTATGCAGCAAATATCAAGGAAAAATATCAGCTAACAGATACCGCATTTGAAGAGGCGGTGCTTCACCTCGAATTCAATTTCATTTGCTGTCTTTGCTATGAAAAAAAAGGAGCAGTCTGGGTTGAGACAGTCACGTTTTTTCAAGAATGGAAAGACTATCTCTCATTCATGCGCGAAAGCCGCCCAAAAGAAATTGAGCAGCTCGATCAGATCCAATCGATACGCACGGAAGATTTTGCTTTTACGCGCGATCTTTCAACTTTACTCGCCTTAGCACTCAAAAAAAAGATCTATATCGAACTTGACCATAAAGAGCGCTGGGTCTTTGAACGCCAAACGCTATCGCTAGTGAGCGAGTGCTATCACGGATTTAATCTCGCTACAGAAGAGGCTCAAGAGTGGTTTCTCGACTATTTTTGCCGCATGGTGCAAAAGATTTTACTGGTGAAGTTAGCGACTGTCTCTGAAAGGCAGTTGATTCCAGCTGACCATGCTGAAGAGTGGCTTGCCTTTTCAATCGATAAGCTCGCGCTTAATCTCTATAAATTGACGTTAAAGCACTATCCTTTTTCGGAGTTCCCGAGTGAAATTTGCAGTGAACGGATCATTCATGAAGTTGAAAAAAGCATCGCCCGTATTATTGACTCTAGTTGGGTCTTTTTCGAGGACTTTATGAAAGGAGCAATTGTTCCAATAGGTGAGGAAAACAAGATGCAGCTCAAACAAACAGGGCGTCATTGGAAGTACGTTCGCCCCTCTTATTCCGCTGCTGAGCAGGCACTGATCAAAAAAGTGATCTATGACTGGTTTTTCGAAGCCGGTATTGTTAAAACAGGAGTTTACCAAGGTAAAGAGTGCTTGTCGATCACCTCGTTTGGAAAAACCGTTTTTGGCTAACCTTTGACGCAAGAAAAACTCCCTAATTTGAGCGAGCCGTGTTTGGTCAAACTTTCTCTCTCGTCGACATTCCGCGACTATTCACACTTATTTTTTTAGAAGGAATTTTATCTGTCGATAACGCTCTTGCTTTAGCAGTCATTGCTCGCTCCCTTCCCGTCTATCAGCGCCGCAAGGCGTTGTTTGTTGGTATGTTTTCAGCTCTTGTATTTAGAGCTATGATGATTCTCACCGCCGCTTATCTTATCCGGTTTTTTTGGCTGCAATTGCTCGGTGGCGGCTATCTCATATATTTGGGAATGCATCATTTTTTTCTGGCTAAGAAGAAGAAAAAGCCGCTATACAGGTCGATCAAACCGCGCGGTTTTTTGCACACTGTTGTGCTGATTGAAGGGGCTGATTTGGTCTTTGCCATTGACTCTATTCTCGCCGCTTTGGCACTCGTCGGCATGACCTTCCACCCTCCTGAGCTTCCGCCTAAACTATGGATCGTCTACTTAGGTGGCATCATCGGGTTAGCGGGCATGCGCTTTGCCGCTCATTTTTTTACAACACTTCTCGAAAAGTTTTCTCGCCTTGAAAAGAGCGTTCATCTGATCATTGGCTGGATTGGCTTCAAGCTCATCATTGAATCTATTGCTGCAACTTTTTTTGCCACAACTTTTCCTTTCTGGGCAGATGCCCTTTTTTGGGCTGTTATCTTTGTTTGCTTTTGCGTTGGCTTTTTACCGCTCCGGTCACGCACAAATTAGCCAACCCTAACTCGGCCATTCCATATTACTTCTCTCAAATAACTTAACATAAGCTGTTGATTTTATGTTGCTTAGGAAATAGATCTTCGAATATCATCCTGCCTGCAAATTTTCGTGATCGTCTCATCTTCGGTATATTGCTTTTTTTGCGCCGCTTTACCAAAGGCATAACTTGTGTTTAAACCTTTCCAAACGAATGAACCTATCCGTAAATGAAAATGTTTTTGGTTTTCACCAGGTTTCTAGCAAATTTTTGGAAGCTGATTTGTACACATTGTCCATGAGACAAGGGTAACAAATCAGCTTCCAGAAAGATGCAGAAAGAGTGAAAAGCAAGAAGATTTTCATTTGCGGATGGGTTCATAGATTAGAACATTCGGAGACTAGATGCTCCAAACTTTTCCAGAACTTGGGTTGTGAGAAATCCGGGCTAAGTTTTGCGCACATTTTTTTAAAACAAACTAGACAATTCAATCTATTTCATGTAGATATTTGAAAATAGTTGTTGATTGTGAGAAACGCGGGTTACACTTGATTAGCTCTTTGGAGGCATTGTGAAAAGAGGGTTTAAAATTGCCGTTATTGTGCTGCTCTTTCTCGGAGTGATTGCTTTAACAGCTTTGTTTCTCAGTCGCCATAGCATCGCTGTCTTAGACCCAAAGGGAATCATTGCTAAGCGCGAACGCGAGCTGATTATCACGGCATCGCTGTTGATGCTTATCGTCGTTATCCCGGTTCTAGTCCTCACACTTGTTTTTGCTTGGCGGTACAGAGAAACGAACCTCAAGGCAAAATTCACTCCGGACTGGGAGCATAATTCGATTGCCGAATACTGCTGGTGGGGGGTACCACTTGCAATTATTGCCGTTTTAGCGGTGATCACTTGGAGATCGAGCCATGAACTCAACCCCTTTAAGCCACTCGTTTCGGACAAAAAGCCTTTACCTATTCAGGTCGTCGCCTTGCAGTGGAAATGGCTATTTATTTATCCAGAGCAGGGAATCGCCACAGTAAATTTTGTTCAGTTCCCGGCTGAGACTCCCATTAATTTTGAGATCACTGCCGATGCACCGATGAATTCTTTTTGGATTCCCCAACTCGGCGGGCAAATTTACGCGATGCCCGCTATGAGAACTAAAATCCACTTGATTGCCAACGAAATCGGCCAATTTAGGGGGTCTTCGGCTAATATCAGCGGTAAGGGGTTCGCTGGAATGATCTTTACCGCCAAGGCGAGCTCCGAAGCAGATTTTGGCCGTTGGTTAGAAGAAGTCAAGCAAAAGTCGCAACCACTTGATTTTGATGATTACAATCGCTTGGCCGAGCCAAGCGAAAACAATCCCGTTGCCACTTACACTTTGCCAGAAGTCGACTTGTTTGATCGCATTGTGATGAAATACAGCCCTCCTTCGCCGTAAATCGAAGCGAGGCTCATGACTCTTAAGTAGGAACAGTATGCTTGGAAGACTTAGCTTGAGCGCCTTTAAACACGACATGATCGAATATGCCGCAGGGCTCTCGATGCTTTTAGGCGCTATCGCCGTCATCGGACTTGTCACCTATCATCGCCGTTGGAAGTGGCTTTGGAGAGAGTGGCTGACATCAGTAGATCACAAAAAGATCGGCATCATGTATATCTTTGTTTCCGCTGTCATGCTTGTAAAAGGACTCATTGACGGTTTGATGATGCGCGCTCAGCAAGCTTTTGCCTACGGAGATTCGATGGGCTATCTAGGATCCGAACACTTTCAGCAAATTTTTACCGCTCACGGCGTGACGATGATTTTCTTTGTTGGAATGGGCGTTGTCTTTGGCTTAATTAACCTCGTATTGCCGCTCCAAATCGGCGCTCGCGACGTCGCATTCCCCTTTCTCAACTCACTGAGCTTTTGGCTGTTTACAGCTGGCGGGCTTTATATTCTCGTCTCGCTTGTTGTCGGTGTTTTTGCTGGAACCGGATGGACGGCTTACCCGCCTCTTTCGGGATTGAAATACAACCCAGGCGTCGGAGTTGATTACTGGCTATGGAGCGTCCAGATTTCTGGTGTAGGAACGCTCCTTTCGGGCATCAATTTCTTAGTGACGATTCTTAAAATGCGGTGCCGCGGCATGACGCTGATGAAAATGCCTATTTTTGCCTGGTCGACATTTGCAACAGTTGTCCTTGTCATTTTCGCTTTTCCGATTCTTACCGCGACTGCTGGGATGCTCACCTCTGATCGCTTGCTGGGAACAAAAATTTTTACCGCCGAATTTGGCGGAAATCCGATGATGTATATCAACCTCATCTGGGCATGGGGACACCCCGAAGTGTACATTCTCATTTTGCCCGCCTTTGGCATCTTCTCCGAAATTGTTCCCGTTTTTTCACGCAAGCGCCTTTTTGGTTACGCTTCGATGGTATGGGCTATTGCCGCTATCATGATCCTTTCGTTTATTGTTTGGCTGCACCATTTTTTTACAATGGGCGCAGGCGCTAATGTGAATGCTTTCTTTGGGATCATGACAATGATCATTGCCGTTCCGACGGGCGTCAAGATTTTCAATTGGCTGTTTACCATGTACCGCGGGCGCGTGCAGTTCAAGACTCCACTTCTTTGGTTTCTCGGCTTTGTGATTATTTTCACCTTAGGTGGAATGGCCGGCGTTTTGATGTCGATTCCAGCAGCAGATTTTCAAGTGCACAATAGCCTATTTTTAATCGCCCATTTTCACTTTGTGATTATTGGAGGTGTTTTATTCGGCTTTTTTGCTGGTTACACCTACTGGTTCCCCAAATTTACCGGGTTCACCCTAAATGAGCGCTGGGGCAAGTACGCTTTTTGGTGTTGGCTTATTGGGTTTGTCGTTGCATTTTCCCCTCTTTATATTCTCGGCTTTATGGGCGCAACAAGGCGCCTTAATCACTACAACGTCGCCAGTTGGCACCCCCTTTTTATCGTCGCTGCTATTGGGGCCGCAGGCATTTTAACTGGGGTTATTTTTCAAGCATATCAACTCTACGTCAGCATCAAACACCGCCGTGAAAACAGTGATCAAACAGGTGATCCGTGGAAAGGCAGAACGCTAGAGTGGTCAACGACGTCACCACCCCCCTTCTACAACTTTGCCTTTGAACCCGAGGCTCACGAGCGCGACGCTTTTTGGGCGGCAAAACACGCAAAAGAGCCAAAACCCGCGCCCGCGCAATACCAGGAAATTCATATGCCCAAAAACACGGCAGCGGGGTTCTACATTGGAGCATTGAGCTTTATTCTCGGTTTTGCCCTCGTCTGGCATATATTCTGGCTAGCGGCAATTAGCTCTATTGGCATTATCGCTTGCGTCATTGCCCGACTCTTTGAAAAGCATACCGACTACATGGTTTCTGTTGAGGAAATTGAGAAAATAGAAGCGAGGACACCTCAATCATGACTAAATCTGCTGCGACTTATCGCGAAAAGTACCCCGATAGCCACCACGACACTTATTCAAAAACGGTCTTTGGCTTTTGGCTTTATTTGCTCAGTGATTTTATGCTCTTTGCAACACTGTTTGCCACCTACGCTGTACTGAGAAACAGCACATTTGGCGGTCCATCATCGCACGACCTGCTTCACCTTCCTATTACCCTTTTCCAAACACTTATCCTTCTATGTAGCAGTTTTACAATTGGCCTTACAGGAGCTGCTGCGCACCGAAGAAACAAAAGTTATACGATTGCCTTTGCTAGCATCACTTTCCTGTTAGGTGCTGTATTTCTGTGGATGGAATGTATTGAACTTTCCCGCCTTATTGCTGCAGGCTACGGCTGGCAGCGCAGCGCTTTTTTATCGGCTTTCTTTACTCTTATTGGCACTTATGGGCTGCACATTTTATTTGGCTTGCTTTGGATTGCCATTTTGATTCTACCGGTCTGCTTTTCCGGCGTTACTCCTGTGAGCATCAAGCGACTCACGTGCTTAAGAATGTTTTGGCAATTTTTGAATATCATTTGGGTCTTTATCTTCACAATCGTTTATTTGATGGGAGTCATTGTCTATGATTGATGCACATCACGGATGGAACGTTAGCTTTAAGCCATTGATTTTGGGCTTTGTCTTTTCTCTTATTCTCACTTTAGCGGCGTACCGCATTGTCGTTTACTATCACCTATCGTGCTGGGTTCTTACCTTCACCCTCATTGGTCTTGGAGTGATCCAAACGCTCATTCAGCTCGTCTTTTTCCTTCACTTGGGCCTAGAATCCAAACCGCGCTGGAACCTGATGATGTTTTTATTCACTGTCTTGCTCATGACCGTGTTAGTCGGGGGCTCGCTTTGGATCATGCATAACCTCAACTACAATGTCATGGAAATGCATCCTAACCAATGACTTTTAAATTTAAAGGACGAAAGATCCGTCCAATCTCCAACCTTAATGTCTGCTTTAGCCTTTTATCAAATGGTCTCGACAGCTAATTGGCGCTTTATCGAAATTAATTAGCCAGAAAAACTGAGTCATAAGTTGCTTATAAAAAAAATTATATACCCGAGCCGATTCAAAGTGAGAAAAGGTCGGTGATTTGGCGCGGCTATTTTGATCGACTTTTTTCCTGGGTTCTTATCCGGCAGGTGGATAAAACCCAGGGAAAAATCGGTCAAAAGGGTCCGCCAAATGCGCTGAGATTTTTTCATTTTGAGTCGGCTTAGGTATATATAATTTTTTTGCAAAGTTTTTAGAAAATAAGCGAAAAAGACTGAAAAATAAAAAAATTATTTACCGTAATAGATTGATTCCAAAAGCAAATAACACGAAATAGATC
>JBCCHO010000106.1:0-7186 GCA_039028715.1 Chlamydiota bacterium
AAATTTGGAGCATCTGTTTTCCGAGATTCCAAGGAGCTCTTTTGGAAATGGTTACAACCATTCCCTGCAAGATCTCCTTGAAATCTCGAAAAACATCTTGCTCAACTTTTTAGCAGAGCTTGTGAGAAATACGGGCTAGGAGACATGTCGAGATTTTCCTCCGAAAGAGACCTTTTTAGTTACACAGGTTTAACCCCAAGTGAGCACTCATCAGGAGAGCATCGTAGACAAGGGCGCATAAGCCGGCAAGGAAAACCCTGCTTAAGAAAGATCCTCGTCCAATGCAGTTGGGTAGCAATTCGACACGACAAAAATCTGGCAGAGATTTACAAAAAAATAGCCTACCGAGCAGGAGCCAAAAGAGCCATTGTAGCGATAGCCAGAAGACTGATAGGGAGATTAAGAGCCTGCTTTAGAAAAAATGAACTTTATGTATGCAGCCCGGTGTAAACTTTTACCATGGGGTACTGCCCCATACCCCGGCAAAGGGCTAGCCCTTTGTAACCCTAGGGGAGATAAAAAAAGAGATGAGGCAAAATTAAAAAATTAACCAGTTGATGTAAATGCGATTGCCTTGCGACCTTGTCGATATTTCTTGTGGGCTAAAAACGCCACGTCGGTGAGTTTAAGGCGCAAAGACAATCTCTTTGAAAGAGAAACTTGTGGCGTTTTCAAGGAAATGACCACGAATAGCAGATGAAGCCATTAGCTTGTCAAATAGGTTTGAAGAACCTGGTTCAAAGAAGCATCAGCTCTAAAAGAGGATAAAACTATGTTTAAGCTTGACCTCCAACATAGCAGAAATACGGGCTAGCAGGATATGTCAATTTACAAAAACAGCTCTCAAGTCAAAATCATCAAATTTCCCTGCGAAAGCGATTTTTGCGGGGAGCCTCTTTCATCAACATTTTTTCCACAGTTTTCCACCACTTGTTTTTCCTTTCATTATCAATTGGTTATGAATATTTGCTCGCCCCTTTAATGCGAGTTTTCGACAAAATTGATTGCCTATTTTCGATCTCAAGTGATAGCATGTGGAAATATGTGGAAATAGTAATGTGATCGGCCTTCATGAGTGATTTCTTTTTTAGTGGAGCGACTTACACCAAACTGGATGCAAAGAATCGATTTGTCTTGCCCCAACAGCTGCGCTATGGGTTAATCGAAGACGGAAAGTTAGAGTTCGCGATTGCGCTCGGCATGGGCGGCTCTTTAGCGATTTACCGCAAAAGCGCCATCGATCAAATCGTCAAGCGGTTTCGCGCAAAGCAATATGTTGCGAAGTATCAAAAGTTTTTCACGCTCTTTTTTTCCACTTTACACCACCTGACTTGTGACAAGTTGGGCCGAGTGGTCTTGCCTGCTGTGCTCAAGCGTGCGGCAGATATTCAAGGCGAACTGGTCATTTGTGGAGTGCTCAATAAAATCGAAATCTGGTCAAAAGAAAAATACGAACGAGATTTGAGCGCTTTTTTAGAAGGAGAAAAAGGTGCACTGGCAAACGTAAGCGATGAAGCATTTGCTCTAGTCAACTCAGAAGAAGAAAAAGAAGAAGCTGTGCTCACAGCTAGTGAGTGCGCGGAGTATCAGGAGATTTAATGTTTCATATCCCAGTGATGCTCAAAGAAAGTTTGGCGGTCTTTCAAGAGCAAAAGCTTCGCACTTTTTTTGATGGCACACTGGGAGCAGGTGGATTTGCAAAAGCGTTGCTCGAAAGTCACCCCGAAATTGAGCGCTACATTGGCTGTGATCGCGATACGAAGGCACTTGAGCTAGCAAAGCAAACACTCGCTGACTTTGAGCAAAAAGTGGAGTTTGTCCACAGTAATTTTTCCTCTTTGGATCTTTTGTTAGAAGAACGGGGAGCGGTAAAAATGGATGGTTTTTTTTTGATTTAGGAGTGTCGTCGATGCAATTGGATCAAGGCGAAAGAGGATTTAGTTTTATGAAAGAAGGGCCACTCGACATGCGTATGGACCCTTCATCTTCGTTAACAGCGCGCGAGGTGGTTAATTGTTGGTCGGAAAAAGATCTTGCCCAATTATTTCGCGATTGTGGGGAAGAGCGCCACTGGAAGCGGGCTGCGCGCGCCATTGTCCGGGCGCGGAAGAAACAGCCGATTGAAACGACGACAGAACTGGCTGCAATTGTTGGCGCCGCCGTTGGTAGAAGTCGGCCAAAGCTCCACCCAGCGACACTTGTCTTTCAAGCGTTGAGATTATGCGTGAACGGCGAACTTGAAGCTGTGCGCGAGGGAGTGGAAAAGGCAGTCGACTGGCTCGCTCCAAAAGGGCGTATTGGCGTTATTTCCTTTCATCGGTTAGAAGATCGCTTGGTGAAAAATATTTTTCGCGCAGCATCAAAGCCGTTGCGCTCGTTGGTTGACAAAAAGGAAACCCATGTGTTTCCCTTACTGCGGCTACTGACGAAAAAGCCCCTCATCCCAACGCGTCAAGAGTGCCGCGATAATCGCCGGGCGCGGAGTGCCAAGTTACGTGCAGCGGCAAAACTTTGAGTGAGCAATGAGTCGAGGGCTTCTCTATCGGCTACTTATCTGCATTTTTGCTTTAGCATTGCTGCTTTATGCCTCGATTGATAAGCAAAATGAGATTACGGAACTTGAGATTTACTTGCCGCAACTCTTTGCCGAACTCCAGCAGACTCAAGAGCGCAATGCTCAATTGCAATTTCAAATTGATCACCTTGAATCTCCTCGTCGGTTGTTTGCTTTATTAAAAAAACCCGAATTTAGCCACCTCCTTTACCCCAAGGATGCAGAAACCGTGTACGTAACAGTTGCAGCAAACCATGAGCAAGCAAAATAGCGAAAAGGCGAGATCAAAAGATTGGCGGCGCCTCTTTATTTTAGCCCTGTTTCTTCTTGGTTTTTTTTGTGCGATTCTCGCGCGGTTCTATCGAGTCCAAATTGTCGAGGGAAAAAGGTGGCAAAAGAAGGCGAGTGCGCAACACCAAGTGACAATTAGCGAGCCGTTTAAGCGCGGGCGTTTTTTTGCCACAACGTGTGTCAAAAAACAGCATGTCGATCAAAATTATCCCCTTGTGATCGATCTTAAGCGGTACCATTTACACGCTGACCTAGCTGTCATTCCCACTTCTTGTCGAGAAAAGCTCGTTGTTTTACTTCAATCGCTCTTACAAGAGGGCAAGAAAAAAGTCCGCTTGCCGCTGACGCGCAAGTCGCGCAGCTACAAGCTGCAATCTTATGTCATAGAAAGCGAGAAAAAAGCGATCACCGCTGCTTGGCGCCACTTTGCAGCTCGATGGAAACTGCCGCGCAATGCGCTTTATTGGGTCGAAGACTATCAACGTAGCTATCCCTATGGAGCGTTGCTGGGAGCTGCTTTAGGCGCTGTTCAAGATGAACGAGATATAAAAACGCAGCAGCGAATCCCAACAGGTGGTCTGGAACTCTTTTTTCACGACCAATTGCGGGGAAAAACAGGCAAGCGACTTGTACTGCGCTCACCACGCCAAGCATTGGCAACAGAGAAAATTGTTGCGCAAGCTAAAGATGGCGAAGATATTTACCTCACGATAGACCCCTATATCCAAACAATTGCCGAACAAGAACTCGAAGCTGCCGTTGCGCGTGTCAAAGCTAAAGGGGGCTGGGCCGTGATGATGAATCCGAATACAGGAGAAATCTACGCATTGGCTCAGTATCCCGACTTTGATCCGAGCCACTACCGCGACTACTACAACGATCCGTCACTGATTGATTGCACGAGGATAAAGGCGGCGACAGACTGCTTTGAGCCGGGATCGACATTCAAACCAATTGCACTAGCGATTGCGCTGATTGCGAACCGCGAATGTATCCGCAGAAAAGAGCCGCCGCTTTTTGATCCCACTGAAATGGTTCGCTGCGATTACGGTGTATTTCCTGGGCGGAAGCGGGTTCTGCGCGACGTCGGTGGCCCACATCGCTTTCTCAACTTCACCCTTGCGATTCAAAAGTCATCGAGCATTTACGTTGCCCAAGTCAATGAGCGGATCATTGAGCGCTTTGGAGCTGATTGGTACCGGAAAAAGCTCAGCAATATCTTTAAATTGGGAACAAAAACAGGCATTGAACTGCCCGGGGAAACGGCTGGATTTGTGCCGTCACCTCATCGGAAATCAGAGTGGTCTGCAGCGACTCGGTGTTCGCTTGCGATGGGCTATAATATTTCAGTGAATGCATTTCAGCTCTTGCGGGCGTACGCGATTTTAGTGACTGGGAGCGATGTCTGTCCAACTCTTATCAGCGGAAAAAACCGGGAAAATAGAGCGAACAAGAGATTAATTGACGCTGCGATTAGCCGAGAATTAATCGATGCGTTAAAATTGAACACAAAGGTGGGTGGAACAGGGACGCGCGCTTACATCCCTGGCTATACCGAAGCGGGAAAATCGGGAACAGCTGAAAAAGTCGTGAACGGCCAGTACGCAAAGCAAGTGCATTTTTCGAGCTATATCGGCTTTTGCCCAGCCGATGAACCCCAATTTTTACTCTTTGTCGGGATCGATGAACCTGCTTATCGATTGCCAGGGGTCGGGAGAACCTGCTTTGGCGGGTTTTGCGCAGCGCCGGCATTTAAACGGATTATGCAACGGACGTTGCACTACTTGGGCATTCCACCAGATGATCCGTATGGATATTCTGCCCTCGATCCGCGATTTGACGCAGACAAGGCCGATGGGGTGAAAGAAGCGGTTCAATTGAAACAACTTTACAGCGAATGGAATCGAAAATGATGAAACTCAAACAGCTGTTTAAAAACCTTCCGGTTGAGATCAAGGGAAACCTGGGCATCACGCTGACTAGCTTAAGTGCGCACTCGGCTTGTGTTGTGCCTGGGGGGCTGTTCATTGCAAAAAAAGGAAAAGCCGTCGATGGCACGACGTTTATTGCTGATGCTGTGCGTAGCGGCGCTGCTGCTGTTTTAACCGATTTTTATAACCCATTTTTAAAGGGAATTACTCAAGTGATCACGGCTGATACTGCTCTGATTGAGCCTATCATTGCCGATCGGTATTACCGCGCCCCAACACAAGAACTTTTTGTCGTTGGCGTGACGGGAACAGATGGGAAGACAACGACATCTTATGTAACCCAACACCTGCTCAAGTCAGAGCAAGAGCGGTGCGGGCTGATTGGTACAGTTGAGTACGATGTGGGCACACACCGGCTTCCCGCGCATTTAACGACGCCGGACCTCGTAACAAGCCAACGTCTTTTTCGGGAAATGGTCGATCATAAAGCGACTGCGGCTGTGATGGAAGTCAGTTCCCATGCTCTCGATCAGCAGCGGACACAAAAAATCGACTTTAACGCTGCCGTGTTTACCAATTTGTCGCGCGATCACCTCGACTATCACCAAACGATGGACAACTACCTCGCAGCAAAAACAAAACTCTTTGCATCGCTTCGAGATAGTGGCGTGGCTTTTATCAATCGAGATGATTCTGCTTATGAAGTGATCAAACAAGCGACGGAGGCTAAAGTGATCAGCTATGGAATGGATCGAGCTGCAGATCTTATGGGAAAAATCACTGACCAAGACCTTACGGGAATGACGCTAGAGATCAGATACCAAAAAAGCAGTTGCTCGCTCTTTGTGCCGTTGATTGGCCGATTTAACGGCTATAATGTGCTCGCCGCTGTTGGCGTTGCCCTCGAGCGCGGACTAGCGATTGCGACAATTGAGCAACGACTCAAAACATTGCCGCCGATTCCAGGGAGAATGGAGCGGATAGCAGCACCGCTTCCCTTTGCTGTTTTTGTCGATTTTGCGCACACACCGCAAGCGCTTTGCCAAGCGCTTGGGCATTTAAAAAAGCTTTGTCAAGAAAAGTTATTGGTTGTTTTTGGCGCTGGTGGCGATCGCGATCGAGGAAAGCGAGCGGCAATGGGGCGAGCAGTAGCGACGTATGCCGACACCCTTTTTGTCACGTCGGATAATCCGCGCTCTGAGGATCCCAAGCAGATTATTGCTGACATTTGCAGTGGGGTAGTTTCGACGAAACAAGTGATTGCGGAGCCCGATCGCCGCTTGGCGCTGCGGGCAGCTATCCAGCACGCGTGCCCAGGTGATATTGTCTTGATTGCAGGGCGCGGCCATGAGCCAATGCAAAAGGTTGGAAAAACGTCGCTTCCCTTTGATGATCGCGAAATCATGCGCGAGGAATTATCGCAGTTAAAACCACCAATGAATATGAGGCCTGTTTGACAATTTTTAGCCGTTATTTTCCTCATTTGATTTTTCTTTTTTTTCTATTGACGTTGCCATTAGAAGCAAAGCCATTGATTGTTCTTGACCCTGGACACGGCGGTTTTGCGATCGGCGCGCATGTCGGCTGTATTGAAGAAAAAAAACTGACATTAGAAACAGCAAACGAGGTGCAAAAATTGTTAAAAAAGAAGGGATACCGCGTCGTGATGACGCGAACAAACGACGTCTTTGTCTCGCTCGGTAAACGAACCAAAGTGGCCAACCAGACAAAGTGCAACCTCTTTGTCAGTATCCACTACAATGGGCACCACAACCCTGGTGTCAATGGAATAGAGGTTTTTTACTATAAAAAGGGATCGAAACAGCGCAGCGCCCGGTCCAAAAAAGCAGCAGGCAAAGTCTTAAAAGCTCTTTTAGAAAAGACAAGTGGATACTCGAGAGGGATCAAACATGGGAACTTTCATGTGATTCGCGAGACTTCAATGCCGGCGATTCTAGTCGAGGGGGGCTTTGTCACCCATGTCAAAGAGCGCGAGCAACTTGCGCAAGAAACTTATCTTAAGCGGATCGCCGAAGCGATTGTCGCTGGTATTGAAGCCTACTTTTCTTCCTGAAAAACAACTCTGTGATAGCGACACATAACATTGACCCTCAATTTAAAAAAAACCTCACAGGACTCCTTTGCATGTTCTTCAAGGGGTTTTTCGTGTGGGCTTGGGTTCATAATTTTGATCGCGCAGAATTGAGCCTGGCACCTAGCCCGAGCTTGCCACTTGTAACCCTCTCCCTAAAATATAAGTAGTTGATAATCAACAACATTTAAAAATTCTCTCACTACAAGTGGCAAACTTAGGCTAGCTTAAAATTTGATTTGCTATTTTAATAATAATTATGTTATAATTATTATTATTATTTTACTTAGGTTAATATTAAAAATGAGAATTCCCGGC
>JBCCHO010000107.1:0-7182 GCA_039028715.1 Chlamydiota bacterium
CCCCAACCTTCTGAGTGGAAACCAACTCCAACTCAATGGCAACCTCAACCCTCTGGAGAAAAACCCAAGAGCTCTGAGTGGAAACCAGCACCAACAAAAAAGCAACCTAAACCAGCTGAAGGGAAACCAAAGCCCTCTGAGTGGAAATCAACACCAACTCAATGGCAACCTCAACCCTCTGAAGAGAAACCCAAGCCAACAGAATGGAAACCAGCACCAACAAAAAAACAACCTAAACCTGAAGCTATCCCACTCAACGATTTTTCAGTCTTTTTTGCTCGTTTCGAGGCAATCACTTTCCCACATTATCAAGGAGATAAGGGCGAAAGTGATCCTTACTCACAAGTCACAGGTAAAAAAACAGAAAATTTATCTGAACTACCATCAGACACAACTTGGGTTTCAACCCTCTGGCAGGTGGAAAAAGAGAATTTTAGGGGGCTCTTAGATGAGTAATTATGCCACACAACTTGGGTTTCAAGATGGCCAAAATAAAAACTCGATTGCCAATAATCCCTCTACTGCGCTATAGTTCTTGTATTATTTTTGAAGGTAAGTAGGGTCCGCTTTTTTGATTGAAGCGCCCCGATTGATAAGGAGCTATTTCCTAAATGCCAACGATCAACCAATTGATGCGAAAGTCGCGCAAAGAAAAAAAGCGGCGTAAAAAGTCGCCAGCGCTTAAAAAATGCCCCCAAAGAAGAGGGGTTTGCCTCCAAGTGAAAACAAAAACTCCCAAGAAACCAAACTCAGCGCTGCGCAAGATCGCACGAGTTCGCCTTTCTAATGGAGAAGAAATCACCGCTTATATCGGTGGAGAAGGACACAACGTCCAAGAGCACAGCATTGTGTTGGTTCGCGGTGGGCGCGTCAAAGACCTGCCCGGGGTGCGTTACCACGTTGTGCGTGGAGCCCTTGACTGTGGAGCAGTCAAGGATCGAAAGCAAGGGCGGTCAAAATATGGGGCAAAAAGACCAAAGTAATCTTTCTTGCTTGAAAGCTATTGCTTTCTAACCCGCTCAACATGAAAGAAAAAAGTCAACTTTATTAGGAAAAACCAATGGCCAGAAGACGTCGAGCAGTTAAACGAAAAACACCCCCTGATCCGGTATACAATAGTTCCGTACTAGCTAAATTTATCAATAATGTCATGCTCCATGGAGAAAAGCAAAAAGCCCGCACTATTGTTTATCATGCTTTGGAGCAGTTTTCAAAAAAAGTGGGCGCCGAAGACCCGCTCAACGCCTTTATGCAAGCTCTAGAAAACGCTACGCCGAGACTAGAGGTTAAATCGCGCCGTATTGGAGGCGCCACTTATCAAGTCCCAATCGAAATTGCTCCGGAACGCAGCGCTTCGATGGCGATGAGGTGGATTATTTCTTTCGCCCGCCAAAAAACTGGCCGAAATATGACCGAAGGGCTCTCGAGCGAACTTGCCGACTGCTATCAAAACCAAGGAACCACTATCAAGAAAAAAGACGATACTCACCGCATGGCTGAAGCAAATAAAGCCTTTGCTCACTATAAGGCGTAAAGGATCGATAAGATATGGGAAGTAGACCTGAAAGCGACAAGCTAAAAAATGTAAGAAATATTGGCATCATGGCTCACATTGATGCTGGAAAAACAACTTGTACTGAGCGCATCCTTTACTATTCAGGCCGCGTCCACCGCATTGGTGAAGTGCACGAAGGCGCTGCGACAATGGACTACATGGAGCAAGAGCAAGAGCGCGGCATTACAATCACTTCTGCAGCAACAACCGTTTATTGGGGTGGCTGTAAAATCAATATCATCGATACTCCTGGCCACGTTGACTTTACCGTCGAAGTTGAGCGTTCATTGCGCGTTCTCGATGGATCTGTTGCTGTTTTTAGCGCCGTGGATGGAGTTCAACCCCAATCAGAAACAGTATGGCGCCAAGCAGAGCGTTACGGCGTTCCCCGCATTGCCTTCATCAATAAAATGGATCGCGTCGGAGCCGACTACTTCTTTTGTATTAAAAGCATGGAAGAGAAACTCGGAGCTAATGCGATTGCTGTTCAATGCCCTATTGGAGCTGAAGGCGATTTTGACGGAATGGTCGATCTCGTTTCCATGAAAGCTTACATCTTTAAAGATGAAACGATGGGCGCTGAGTATGAGCTCACAGAAATTCCAAATGATTTGAAAGACCAGTGCTGTAGTCTTCGCGCTAAAATGCTTGAAGAGCTCGCAACGGTTGATGAATCAAATGAAGAATTTATGCTCAAAGTTCTCGAAGACCCCAACTCTTTGACCGAAGACGAAATTCACGCCACTATCCGCCAAGGGGTTTGCACAAATAAAATCAATCCCGTGCTATGCGGCACTGCCTTTAAGAACAAAGGAATTCAACCACTACTCGACGCAATCACCCGCTGGATGCCGTCACCTCTTGATCGGGGGGTCATTAAAGGAACGGATATCCGATCCGACGAAGAGCTTACGATCGAGCCTTCTGACGATAGCCCGCTATCAGCGCTTGCTTTCAAGGTAATCACAGATCCTTACGTCGGGAGACTGACTTTTGTGCGCATCTATTCGGGCGTTCTTACCAAGGGAATGTCCTTGATCAATACAACAAAGGAAAAAAAAGAGCGCGTTTCAAGGCTTATTGAAATGCACGCCAACCAACGCAAAGATCAAGACGAGTTCCGCACAGGGGATATCGTCGCTTGTATTGGACTTAAATTTACGGGAACTGGTGATACACTTTGCTCAGAAAGCCATCCTCTTCTATTAGAAAAGATGGAGTTCCCAGAACCTGTCATCGACATGGCGATCGAGCCAAAATCCAAAGCAGACCGGGAAAAACTTTCGACCGCGCTCAGCGCTTTATCTGAGGAAGACCCTACCTTCCGAGTGGCAACAAATGAAGAAACTGGACAAACGATCATCTCCGGAATGGGAGAACTCCACTTGGATATTCTCAAAGACCGCATGTTTCGCGAATTTAAAGTAGAAGCTAATGTTGGAAAACCTCAAGTTTCCTACAAAGAAACAATCACCACCCCGGGAAAGACCGAAACAAAGTTTGTCAAGCAGTCAGGCGGCCGCGGTCAATATGCCCACGTTTGCCTTGAAGTTGAGCCCAATGAAGCTGGTAAGGGCAATGAAATCATCAATAAAATTGTCGGCGGCGTGATCCCCAAAGAATATATCCCAGCTTGTATCAAGGGAATTGAAGAAGGGTTAGCAACCGGGGTTCTCGCAGGGTACAATCTAGTTGACGTTAAGGCCTCGATTGTTTTCGGCTCTTTCCACGAAGTTGACTCAAATGAAATGGCCTTTAAAATTTGCTCTTCAATGGCAATCAAAGACGCTGCGAAAAAATGTAAACCCGTGATTCTTGAGCCCATCATGAAGGTCATCGTCACGACGCCCGAAGCATTTCTCGGAGATGTCATGGGGGATATTAACCGCCGTCGTGGGAGAATTATGAGTCAAACAAGCGAGCGGAATGTGGTCATCGTCGAGGCAGAAGTACCGCTTAGTGAAATGTTTGGCTATTCGACGACGTTGCGCTCGTTAAGTTCGGGTCGCGCTTCTTATGAAATGAAGCCAAGCCACTTCGAGCGCGTTCCAGCAAAAATTCAAGAAGAAATTACGAAAAAGTAGCAAGAGAATTCAAAAATGGCAGATACGACTAAAAAAGGAAAAGAAACAGTTAAAAAGGCCCCAGCAGCAAAGGAGACAAAGCGAAAAAGGATCCGCATCCGCCTCAAGAGTTATGATCAGCGCATCCTCGACCTCTCAATTGTTGATATTATTGAAACAGCCAAACGCACAGGAGCTCTTATCGCAGGCCCTATTCCTTTGCCGACAAGACGCCAAGTTTACACCGTCTTGCGATCGCCACACGTCAATCGAAAATCACGTGAGCAGTTTGAGATTCGCACCCATGTCCGGGTACTCGATATTCTCAACCCGACACTAGATACAATCGATAAACTTAAAGTCCTACCCGTCCCTGCAGGAGTCTATATTCAGATCAAAGCCTAAATCGCTGTCTAACTATTGTTCGGATAAGGGCTTTCAGAGTAGATATCGTCATAAGCAGGGGTAGATGAAACCTTCAAGTATTTGCCTACAACTTTTCCATCCGTAATGACAATATAATAGCGGCGCAGCTCAAGCACTTGTTGCCCTGAGCGAATGCGCTCAATATATTCGTATGTCTCAGTGCCATCTCCCTTAGAATAAATTGAATAGGGTTTTCCATACAGCCTTTCTAGATCGACAGCCGACATCCCTACTTCAATCTCTGTATAGTTATCTCGCGTCATTGCCATACGCTCAGAGCAACTGAATAACAGCACGACACAAAAAAATAGTAAAGCAAGCTTTGTTTTCATACACAACCCTTCTTTTCCTCATATCTTTTTCCTCTATCAAAGTCAAACTAGCAGTCCTCTTGATCACCCGAGCTGTGTGAAAAACGCTTACTGTTGAGGCTCCTCGCGCAAAATTCCATTTCGAGTGAAATTCGCGCGAGGAGCCTCTGTTGACTATTTTTCTCGCCAGATTTTTCCATGAATCACTGTGCGAAAATCATCAGACGTTGCATACTCCGCATGAAAGAGATATGCCCCGCCCTCTTTTGAGGCTTCGTAAAACTCAAATCCTTCAAAACCAAATTGCTCAAGTCGAAATTCCCACCCAATTAACTTTGCATTGATAATTCCCCTCCCGACTACAACCCCTAGTGATTGATTTTGCAGCTCAATCTTAAAATTTTCAGGGGCAATATCGGAAAAAACAAGCCGGTTACACATATTTTCAGCAAGCCCCGCAACGCGAATATCCTGGACTGCCGCAACTTTTCCTTTTGCATCAGGCGCTGGAATTGCCCAATGTGTGGAAAATGAAAGATTCCCCTCGTCCATCATAGAAAAGCGAATCTTTCCCTCGCCAACCCAGCTTCCCGTCTCTAAAATAAATGGATGTTTAGTCATCAAAACATAAACCTTCTTACATAAATGCTCTGCAAAATGCCTAAAGCGCTCATTGTCAGCAGCACCGAAGATCCCCCATAGGAAACTAAGACAAGTGGCACTCCCGTAATAGGCAAAAAGCCACACATCATTCCCATATTCACTACGACATGCACAGCTAAATAGACAGAAATTCCAGCGGCTAGAACACGCCCGAAGTGGTCGCGCGCAACTGCTGTTACCCGAAAACTACAATAAATGAGCGCGAAAAACAAGAGCAGCAGGAAAAAGGCCCCGATTAAGCCAAATTCTTCGACAAAGGCCGGAAAAACAGAATCTGTTCGCCCCATAGGGAGAAAGCGCCGCGCAGTGAATGCACTTCTCTTCCAACCGCTCCCGCAATATCCGCCCAGTGCAATGGCTGTTTTTGCTGCTTTTTGATGCTCTGTGTCGGGATTTAAACGCTCGTATTGATACTCTTTTAGAACAGTCGTTGCTATAGGGCGCATTTTCTCGTGCGAGACAAACCCTAAGAAAATCATTAGAACAGCGACTAGGGCGACCATTCCAATCCCACCTAGGGTGGCCATCACTCGGCGATGAATCCCGCCAAAATAAAGCATTCCAAGCGTCATCGGAAGCAAAACCAGTGCAGATCCAAGATCGGGCTGTTTTAAAATCAATAAAAACGGCGGCAAAACAATGGCAAACACTTGCATGCAAGTGCTCCAACGGCTTACCGCTTGCCCCTTTTTTTCTAAAAACCAACTTAACGTTAACACAAGCGCCAATTTGGCACATTCCGATGGCTGTACCATCATATGGATGACCGGAATGCGGTACCAGCGGTGAACTTTTAAGATCGAAGCTGTAAAAAAAAGGCCCAATAAAAGTAAAATAGAGCCGAAATAAGCGATCCAAGCCCACTCCCGAAGCCGGCGATAATCGAAAAGAGCCAGCGCTAGATACACTACCGTTCCTATGCCGAACCATTTTAATTGATTTTTTACATAGTGAGTAAAAAAAATGTTTTCTCCACCAAAAGGAGCGTCGCAAGTCGTTGTTGCGATGACGAGCAAACTGATCGTCATCAGCCCCAGTAAAATAGGCATCATCCGGAAGTCAATGCGATACAAGTAATGAAGATTCCACATAGATCCTTATTATTCATCACTGCGGGTTAAAACTCGATCTCCATTTAACTGACGTTTGCTTTGGGATGCTTTTGAACCGGAACGAGTGTATGAAAAATATCATTCCCATTGAGTTTGATTCTATTGATTCTACCCACGCCTTTGTCAAACGAAACTATCTCTACTTCCCTGCTCACTTTATCACACGAGTGACAGCAACCGCACAAACAGCGGGAAAAGGGCGCACCAACAAACGGTGGATTTCCCCGCCACATCAAAATATTTATATCAGCTATTTTCTTACTTTAAATAAAGCACAGCCAGACCTTAGCAATTTAGCCCAAGTGGTCGCCGTAACCGCTGCTGAATGGCTCGAGCACTATCGCTTCCATCCTCAAATCAAATGGCCTAATGACCTGCTTATCCAGGGTAAAAAAGTAGCCGGCGCTTTATGTGAGTGGATCGATATGAAAACCCAACTAGGAGCTATTCTAAGTCTTGGCATCAACGTCAATATGGATCCAAGCCAACTAGAAATAATTGACCAACCCGCTACGTCAATGTACGCAGCGTCTGGCCAGCGCTACTCGATTAAAGACCTTATCTCTCAACTCGATCTTTCAATTGCAGTTGCCATAGAGCATTATAAGCGCGCAGGGTTTCGCTTCTTCTATCTCTCTTATGACTCATACCTGATTGGAAAAGGGAATGCCATCACCTATTTTTGCAAAGGGGCCACTCAAGAAGCTATTTTAGATAGCTTAAACGCCGATGGGCGGCTTAATATTCGGTTAAAAACCGGTGAGGTTCACACTGTTAGTAGCGGAGAAATCGAATCGATCCGCTGTTCAGAGGCGATTAGCCTAAGCTCTGTACACGACAAAAAACTCGGGCTAGCCCGTATTTCTCACAAGCTCTGCTAAAAAGCTTAAGCAAGATGTTTTTCGAGATTTTAATGAGATCTTGCAGGGAATGGTTGTAACCATTTCTAAAAGAACTCCTTCAGATATTCGGAAAACAGATGCTCCAAATTTTTCCAGAGCCTTGTGAGAAATACGGGCTAGCCCGTATTTCTCACAAGCTCTGCTAAAAAG
>JBCCHO010000108.1:0-7053 GCA_039028715.1 Chlamydiota bacterium
GGCTTTGGTTTAAGAGGGTGTAAAATTTTATCTATGCAAAGAGTGGAGACGATGGTCTATGGTTCTGTGCTCCCCAAAAAATTTTGATATGTGAAAATTTTTCACTTTCTAAATTTTCTATTCTTTTAGCGGGAGGTGCTGGCCGCATATTGCCTAACTTGACGGAGAAGCTTAGAAAATCTTAAGATATGAGGGTCTTTATCACATGTTCGATTGGCCTTAAGTTTGGCGCTTGTCGCGCTAAACTTGGGTTCATTCTTTAACCTTTACAAGGAACTCAATGATTGATTCATCAGGACTCAGCTGGATCTATTTTTTGCATCAGTTTCGCAGCCCAATGCTCGATGCAACGATCAAATTTCTGAATTTTTTTGACCGACAAGAATTCTTCTTTATCTTTATCCCTGTGGTATGGCTTTGTTACCGGTGGCAATTAGGTCGGAAAATTTTTTACCTTTTTCTCATAAGCAATCTCACCAACTTAGGCTTAAAAGCTCTTTTTGCCAAACCTCGTCCGTTTCGGATTGACCCCAGTGTTGGCATCATCCATGTCGATGGGTACTCTTTTCCCAGTGGCGCCGCTCAATCGGCCATCTTGATCGCAGGATTGTTGATTTACCATTGGAAAAGTCGCTGGAAATGGCCTCTAGCTATGCTCTACCTCGTCAGTATCTCTTTCTCCCGTATTTATTTGGGCGTTCACTTTCCCCTTGATATTTTAGGCGGATGGGCCGTTGGTCTTATCTTATGGGGAGTGTATGTCACGCTTTTCCCCCGCATTGAGCGCTTAACCTCACGATATTCGCCCGCGCTTATTCTCATTGTCAGTCAATGTGTGTTTTTCTCGCTTATGATTGCCCTCCCCTCATTTACAATTGTAATAATTGCTGCTGCTGCCAGCGGTATAGAGTGGGGCATTTTTCTCAATAAAACCTTTTTTACCTTCGCCCCGCCACCAATCAATTGGCCTGAACTTTGGATTCGCGCTATAATTGGCCCAGCAGGTATTTTCATCCTCTATATATCTCTGACCACTTTCCCTTTTTTTCACTCTAAAGTAGGCGTTTTTGCTCTGTTTTTTCTCATTGGTCTTTGGATGAGTACCATTGCCAACGCAATCTGCAATAAAATTGCCCTGAGATTCGCCCGATATCAATAGGGAAAGTAGAGTCGTGATCGCTTAAAAACGACTAGCGAGTTTTTTTAGAGGTTCTTTGAGTTTTTTCTTTTGCGCCGAAGATACTCGATCAATAAAGAGCGTGCCATTGAGGTGATCATTTTCGTGCATGATAACTCTAGCACGCCATCCTACTGCTTCTTCAGTAAAGACCTTGCCTTCTAAATCCATCGCTTCGACCACAATTTTTTGAGGACGGCTCACTTCGCCGACAATGCCAGGAATCGACAAACAACCCTCGGTTTGAGTCTCCATATCGACCCCAGCAATTATAGAAATTTTTGGGTTGATAAAAATTTGCGGGGAGCAAAGCACTGGCATCCCCCCTTCATCCAAGTCATTCGAATACCGAATTACAAACATCCGCACGTCACTTCCTACTTGAGGAGCAGCGAGCCCAGCGCCATCATATTCAAGCACCGATTCAACGAGATCGAGCGCGAGCTGACGCACTTCTTCGGTAATTTCGCCAATGAGCCGACATTTTTTGCGTAAAATCCGATCTTTATAATAAACTAACTTTAAAATCATAGCGCTAAGTCGTTGTTTCTTGCTCAATTGTTACCTGAGGAGCAACAACCTTGCCGCGACTAATGCGCGAAGACCAAAGAGATAGCACAATGCAAACCACGACAAAAATCAGCGCGAGATAACCGGTGAATTTTTTTAATACATCTGCAGTTGATGTTCCAAAAAGCGAGTCCCCCGTATTGCCGCCAAATGAAGCGCCAAGCCCAAGACTTTTGCTTTCTTGAATAAGCACAACAAAGCAAAGCAAACTACATAAAAGTAGAAAGAAAAAAATCACGAGATAAAATAAAACTGTCATCACATATTTTCCTGTGTCAATTCGACCATAGTGCTTAATGTATCAACTTCAAGCGACGCCCCGCCAATTAAAGCGCCATCAATATCATCGCAATTTAGCAGCGCCGCAATATTATCGGGCTTAACTGAGCCGCCATATAAAAGAGGTGTTTTCATGGCAACTGTTTTTCCCCAATTTTTTGCGAGAAACTGGCGGCAAAGCTGGTGAGCCTCAGCGGCAATTTCAGGAGTTGCTGCCTTGCCTGTTCCAATCGCCCAAACCGGCTCATAAGCGACGATGATATTGTTAAGCGCTTCATTAGAAAGCCCAGACAGCCCCTTCTCTAGCTGCCTTTCTAACACCGTTTTTGTCAGCCCCTTATTGCGCTCACTTTCCGTTTCCCCAATGCAAAGAACTGGGCATAGCTCGGCAGCACATACTCGCGCTATTTTACGCTGAATCACCTCGTCAGTTTCACCAAACAACGCGCGACGCTCTGAGTGACCGATCAAAGCAAATTGGGCTTTTTCCGCAGCAAGCATCGCCGCTGAAACTTCGCCTGTATAAGCGCCTTGCTCATACTCGCTCACATTCTGTGCACCGACGACTAATGGTGAATCCTCTGCTGCTTTCACAGTCGCGACAATTGCGGTATAAGGGGGCGCAATCCACACATGGGCGCTAGGCTTAGGAGGTAACTGCGCGCGCAATTTTGCCACAAACTGTGCGGCCAAAGCTCCCGTCATATGGAGCTTCCAATTCGCAATGAGATAGGTCGGACGATGGGTCATTCAAATTACTTTACATTGACTCGGGTATCAACAATTTCAGCCACAAGAGATAGGGCTTAACCCAAGTTTGCCTTACTTCGGCACTACTACCTGTGAGTGCGACCTATGGGTATTTAGAGGGATTTTTAATTTTTTTCATGCTTGAAGCGGAAAAATTAAAATAAATATCCATAGGGCGCACTCACAGGTACTATTTCAGATAATGATACACAAACCCTTTTTTCATCACAATCCCCATATTCAGAAGACAGGGCATATGACATTATAAACCCAAGTCGTGTTTTATAACCGCTCATCTAAAATTTTCTTTTTCCATCTGTCAGAAGATTGGATAAGTTCCTTGATAAAATCAACTAAAATCGCTATCTTTAGCTTGACTTGCTAACATAGCCTTTACCTTTATGCCAATCGACGAGCCGATCTTAAGCGTTGCTCAACTCACGCAGAAAATCAAACAAGCACTGGAAAGTCGTTTTGAACGGGTTCAAGTCAAGGGAGAGGTGAGCAACCTGCGCCATCAAGCCTCTGGCCACCTTTATTTTACCCTCAAAGACCGCGACGCTCAACTTTCAGCCGTTCTTTTTAGAGGCAATGCCAGACAACTGACTGGAAATCTACCTCGCAATGGCGACCAGGTCATTGCGACAGGAGAGCTTTCTGTTTATGCCCCGCGCGGTAATTACCAACTCATCGTCCGCAATATCGAACAAGCGGGCCTGGGTCAGTTGTTGTTAAAGCTCCATGCCTTGAAAAAAAAGTTGGGAGACCTCGGCTATTTTGACCCCACAACAAAAAAGTTACTGCCGAAATATCCGCAAACGATTGGCGTTGTCACAAGCCCAACAGGAGCTGTGATTCGCGATATCGTCAACGTTTTAAGTCGCCGCTTTAAACCATTCCACCTCGTATTAAGTCCAGTCCGTGTTCAAGGCGAAGGCGCTGCAGCAGAAATCGCTCAAGCTATCGATGATTTTAACCGCTTTTGCCTCGCTGATCTGATCATCGTCGGTCGCGGTGGCGGAAGCTTAGAGGACTTATGGCCCTTTAACGAAGAATGTGTCGCAACGGCCATTTTTCAGTCCAATATTCCGATTATCTCAGCTGTCGGACATGAAACCGATGTCTCGATTGCCGATCTGGCAGCTGATGTCCGCGCTCCAACCCCCTCTGCTGCCGCTGAAATGGCTGTACGCGAATACACTGCCCAAACGAGTTTTTTGCAAGAAGCCAGAGCCCGCATCAGACAAAGCCTTCATCAAGTCACCGCCCGCTGCCGCGCTGAGCTCAAAGGCATTCAACGCCACCCGTTGTTTGCCTCTTCGACTGCTTTGCTCGCTGCACAATGGCAAAAGCTCGATGAAATCACTGAAGCGCTGCAAATCACTGCACAAAAATCTTTGGCTCAAAATAAAGAAAAGCTCACCGCAGTAAAAGAGCGCCTCAAGGAGCGCAACCCCACTCATCAAATTAAGGCCAAACGCGCTCAGCTTGGGTTTTTCAACGAACGACTCGATCATACCTGGGCTCACCGCTTAGCCAACTTCCAGCGCCAATTCGAAACCAAAAACCGAGCTGCTTTTCTTTCACTCGTCCAACAATGTGCCGCTGCGAAACGAGAACGGCTAGAGCGGCTCATATCCCACCTCCAATCGATTGATCCCAAAGCTCTTCTCAAAAAAGGATATTGCATTCCCTTTGCGGAAAAGGGACGTTCCGTTATCATGACGATCCAAGCACTGAAAGAAAAACCCCGTTTTTCCCTGTTATTTCACGATGGGAAAGCTACCGTCTCGACCGAGGAGGTCAATTGTAATGGCTGATACAGCTACTGAGCAGCAGCAGCAAGATTCTCTTTCTTTTGAAGAGGCTTACGACCGCATCGAAAAAATTTTAAAAGAGATCAGTCAAGGAGAAGTCGCCCTTGAAAAATCGCTCAAACTTTATGAAGAAGCTGACAAGCTCATCCTTGCTTGCGATCGCAAGCTGACAACTGCTGAGCAAAAAATTGAGCAGCTCAGCAAAAATCGCAACGGCGAGCTAGCCCTTGACTCTTTTGGGAACCCGATGAAGCGCGCGCTTGATTCCAAGCGGGAGGAAATCTTAACACGGGATCTTCAAGCTCCTTATGACTCCACTTCTAGACAAAATTAACTGTCCTCAAGACCTTAACCTTCTTTCAACTCAAGAGCTCATCGAGCTCGCCGCTGAAATCCGGTCCCGCATCATTGAAGTTTTATCGATAACTGGTGGCCATCTCGCTTCTAACTTGGGAATTGTCGAGCTCACGATTGCCCTTCACGCAACTTTTTCCTCACCCAAAGATAAAATTCTCTTCGATGTTGGCCATCAAGCTTATGTCCACAAGTTGCTCACTGGACGCAATGCCCGATTCCCAACTTTACGTCAGACAAATGGCCTTTCTGGTTTCACCGACCCTACTGAATCAATCCACGACCATTTTTACTCTGGCCACGCGGGCAATACTCTCTCTCTAGCTCTTGGACTAGCTAAAAACCGCGACCTCATGAACAATCAGCACCACATCCTTCCGGTTTTGGGCGATGCGAGCCTCACATGCGGTCTTACACTAGAAGCAATGAACAACATCCCCAAGCAGGTAAAAAATTTTACCATTATCCTTAACGACAACGCGATGTCGATTTCTAAAAATGTCGGCGCCATCACGACCATCTTGAGTCGGTTCTTCAACAGCTCGACAGCAAGTCATATTTACCAAGAGCTCACCAAACTTGCCACTAAAATTCCCGGCTACGGCGAAACGCTTGCAAAGCAGGGAACTAAAATCAAAGAATCGCTGAAAAACCTGATGAGCACGGCCCCTTTTTTCGAGCAGTTTGGCCTCAACTACATTGGCCCGATTAATGGACACGACATCGAAAAGCTGATGGAAACCTTTGCTGCGCTCAAAACATCGCATCACCCTACCCTAGTTCATGTCCTGACTGTCAAAGGACAGGGAATGAAACAAGCGCTCGACCAGCCAATTCCCTATCACGGCGCCAAACCTTTTGATCGCTCAACCGGTAAATTTCACCAATCAAAAACCACTCTTCCGACATTCCCCAAAGTTTTTGGCTCTCATATGCTCAAACTCGCCGAAACAGACCCTAATATTACTGCTATCACCCCAGCAATGCCCGTCGGATCATGCCTCGATGCTTTGATGCAACGCTACCCCAATCGCTGTATCGACGTCGGAATCGCCGAAGGACATGCCATCACCTATGCAGCTGGCATGGCAAAAGAAGGCAACCTCAAGGTCGTTGCCTGCGTCTACTCGACCTTTCTCCAACGCGCTTTTGATAATATTTACCACGACGTTTGCGTCCAACAAGCACCGCTCGTTTTAGCCATTGACCGCGCTGGCCTTGCAACTGGCGATGGCGTCACAGCACAGGGAATTTACGACATCTCTTTTCTCAATGCAATGCCCAACTTAGCAATTGTCCAACCGCGCGATGGCGATCAACTAAAGGCGCTGCTGCAAAGCGCAATCAACTGGAACTGCCCAACAGCAATCCGCTACCCCAATCTAGTAACGACAGAAACAGCCAATAAACCCATCCCCAACTACCCCTTTGGTCAAGGGGAAGTCCTTGCCGACGGCGAAGATATCGCTCTGATTGCTCTTGGTCATATGTGTTTTATCGCTTTAGAAGCGAGAGAAAAATTGCTCGAATATGGCATTAGCGCCCTCGTCATTGACCCCGTTTTTGTCAAACCGCTCGATCGCGACCTAATTTTAAATACCTGCGAGCACGTCAAACTCATCGCCACTATCGAAGAGCACGCGCTGCAAGGCGGCCTTGGCTCGGTCATCGCCCATTTTCTTGCCAGCACACCAAAAGTAAAAACGCCTACTCTTCATTTCGGCCTTCCCGATCGATTGATTCCCCATGGAAAACACGCCGATCTTATTGAAAAATTCAATCTAACCGCAACGGCGATTAGCGCCACGATTCAGCAAACTTTAGCCCAAAGTCAACTACTCAACCCCCTAAAGGGGGTGAGCTTGTAGCTCCGAGTTGACCAGCTTAAGTCTCGTTAGAGACTACGTTAGGAGCGAATAGATAGGCACCCTGGAATACTTCACCAGTTCCAGGCTCTGCGGCAAACGATTAAACAGGTTGAGTGAGTTAGGTCAGTGTCGTTTGCAAACAAACCGCCCCATAACATTAGCGAGGTGAGCATTACTGGCCTTTGGCCAAGGAAGGTAACGATTATTCAAAGAGTATTTGTACTCAGCAAAAACAAAA
>JBCCHO010000109.1:0-6916 GCA_039028715.1 Chlamydiota bacterium
AGCTTGGAACATCTGTGTTCCCGAATATTCCAAGTGACTCTCTTGAAAATGTTTATGAACATTCCCTGCGAGAGTCACTTGAAATCTCGAAAAAACAGACTGTTCAACCTTCTACGCAGAGCTGGTGAGAAATACGGGTTAAACTCTGTGAACCTATCCCGATCAATCTTTTCAATCCAAGTTGTGTGAAAGTTGATTTCCTCTTTGCGCGAGAAGCTTTTCAGGGCCGACTAAATAAAGGAGGCTCCTGCTCAAAATGCGCGCTTTTCAACCTAGTTTGGCGTTTTTTACTTGTGCGAAATAGTAGGGTTATAGTAGACCGAAAAGTATGAAGACTTTTTGTTCTAGCTTTGGCGTTTGTTTAGCGATTTTTATTGCTGCGATGGATTGGTCTATTGTCAATAATGCGCTTCCGAGCATTCAGCGCGATTTGGCAGCAACTCTGACGGAACTTCAGTGGATGGTCAATGCTCTCGGCTTAGTGTTGACGGTGACAATGGTCTCGATGGGTCGGTTTGCCGATGCGTGCGGGCGCCGACGGCTTTTTATGATCGGGCTGTTGGTTTGTGTCGTGAGTTCTTTAGGCGCGGCGTTATCGCCATCAGCGAAGTGGTTGATTGGTTTTCGCGCCCTTCAAGGGCTGTTCGTTGCGATTACGTTGACGACTTCCCAGTCACTTATGACCCACATTTTCCCAGAAGAAAAACATGGGAAAGCGATGGGTATTTATGTCACGCTTATGGGGCTTGGGCTATGCATGGGACCTGTTTTAGGTGGCGTGATTCTCGCTATTGCTTCTTGGCATTGGATCTTCTATCTCAATCTTCCAATTGCTCTTTTGAGTGCGATTCTAGTCAAGCTGTCTGTTCAAGAATCAAAAAATGAGCAGCAAAGCGCTAAAATCGATGGCTTGGGATTGTTCATTTTGACGATTGGGCTAGGAGCGCTCATCACAGCGGTGATCCAAGGGCCCGACTGGGGGTGGAGCAATCCCGTTGTTTTAGGTCTATTTGGCGTTGCAGCTGTATTTCTTGTTTGTTTTTACTTTATCGAGCACCGCGTCTCTTCGCCGCTGATTAAGTTTGAGTTTTTTAAAAAAAAGGTCTTTTTTGCTGCTTGTCTGGGAAACTCTTCATTGGTTTTTCTATGGTGGGGGGTCTTTTTTTCTTTTCCTCTTTACTTGCAAAATATCTTACAAGTTTCCCCGTTTGCATCGGGGATGTTTATGCTGGCGATGACAGCTCCTTTTGCTGTAGCTTCTCATTACGCCGGACCGTTAGGCGATAAAGTCGATAAAAAATATCTGATTATGTTCGGTCTAATCGTCGCTGTAGCGGGGCTGCTTGCCATGACGTTTCTCAAAGAGACAATGGACCTAGTCTTGATGCTGGCGGCGCTTATTCTCGTTGGCTTAGGTGGTGGCCTGATCATTGCTCCATCTACATCACTTGGCATCTCAGCGATTCCGAGAAATTTTTCCGGTGTCGCATCGGGGGTGCTATGTACGGTTCAAGAAATGGGCGGTAGCTTGGGCTTAGCGCTTGTCGGAACGCTGTTGCGGGCAATGGAGAAAAACCAACTAGCTATAGAGTTGCAACAAGAGGGGTTGCAGCTTTCAGAAGCAATGAAACATACTATTCGATCACTTCTTTCTTCATTTGATCAACTAAAGGTCTATCTCAACCAGCAAAGCCTGATCATTCACGAGAAGGTCCTTGACGCTTTTAAGGCTGCGTTTGTCGTTGGGTTTCACTCGGGACTATGGCTTTGCGTTGGGGTCGCTGCGCTTTGTTTCACGGTGATCTTTTTGCTCACATTGCCCAGTCGTTCCTGACCTGAAAGCTTCTTTATTTGAGGGAGCATCACTGGAGTTCTGAGAGTGAACAAGAGCTGCTTTTATAAAGGGGGCGGTTCCTGCTTTGGGAGAATCAGCTAAAGTGCCGTCTTTCTTTCTCTTGTAGGCGCCAAAAGCTTGTGGCTCCATTCCCCTATTCCATTCAAGGTTATCGCAAAAAGACCAAAGAAAATAGCCGCGCACATTGGGCACGCCAATGGTTTGTTGTGCTAAGTAAGTTGCGTAAAGAGCGCGCTCTAGATAGCGGGAACGCTGCGTTTCATCATGGGTAGAAATGCCGTTTTCAGTAATGATGATTGGAGCGCGAAAAGAGCGATGAACTTCTAGAATTGCTGAATAAAGTCCCTCGGGGTATTCGCGGAAAGGCATCTCTGTCATTTCTTCGTGATTGGAACAAGGTCCGCGCCATCCAATTAATACGACAGCATAGTATTGCAGTCCAACAAAATCTGTTTTTGGGTTCATTTTTTCATGAATGTGGAGTGGAAATAATGCATAGTCAAAATCACCTGTCTCAAAGCACTTCAAAACTGTGTCATTCACTAAGTGATTGATAAAGCTGAGAGCCCAGTCGAAGATTCGATTGGTGCCGCGCAAAATAAGCCGCTGGTGGGTGATCCCAATTTGCGCGCTTGGGTCGATCTTTTTGAGTGTGTCGTATGTTAAACAATGTGCCTTAAGCATATTTTTAAGAAAATAAGCCGCTTTGTCAAAGCGCGCCCAGTAGCCAGGGGAATAAGCTGCTATAATGTAACGAGAAAGCGCTTCAACTGCTGGTTCATTAATTGTACAGAAAAGGGAAGTCAGGGCAGAGCCTTTGTAGTCTTGGGTAAGAGTTTTAAAGACTTTTTCAGAAAAATTGACAAAATGGGTAATATTTTCTTCCTTTTCAAAACTGCCGAGGAGATGAAACCACTCTGGTTCAGAGAAATGATGGAGAGTGATCATAGGTTCAATCCCTGCATCTTTCAAATCTTTACACAGCTCGACATACACTTGGAGTTTAAGGTCATTCCATTGATCTTTTTGCGGTTGAATATGGCTCCACTCAACAGAAAAGCGGTAGGAGTTGACGCCGAGCTTTTGGAGCCGCTCGATAAGAGCGGCTCGCCCTTTTTCAGTTTGATAAAGGTCAAAGAGGTTGGCAGACTTGCCCGAGCGATTTTCTTCGGGAAGACACTGTTTTTCCCATGTTGCCCACTGTGAATTTGGACAATGAAAGCTTCCTGAATCTTGGTAGGTACACGTTCCAACTCCGAACATAAAGTTCGGGTTAAAAGTGACATTTAAGTCGTCGATGTTTTTCCACTTTCGGGAATCGTTAAGCACGTCTTCAAAGTCTTTTTTTCTTTGAAAAAAATCTTGCGAATAATTGGTAACAGAGTCGTGATGGATAGGGGCAGTGGGCTCCAAGTCAGAAAGAGTTTCTCCGTGAGGTGTTTCGGGATGAAAAGAAACTGTCATTGATACTTTCCTTTTTTTCTTGGTTAAATGCTGAGTTTTTTCTTGAGTAGATCTTTCACGGTATCGGGAGAAGCTTTTCCTTTCGAGAGTTTCATCACCTGACCGACGAGAAAGTTAAAGGCCTTGTCTTTGCCAGCGCGAAAATCAATGACCGACTGCTCATTATTTTTGACCACTTCGTCGACGAGCGAAGCAATCGCCGCAGGGTCGTGAAGCGCTTGAAAGCGGGGCGTTTCAGCGACGATGGCTGCAGGGTCTTTGGTAGGGTGCTCGACCATGATATCGGCAATATCTTTTGCAATGCGTCCAGTGATCGTCTTTTTATCAATAAGAGAGACGAGTGTTGCGATATGGCGGCTCGGAATGCCCGAATCTTGAACAGAAACACCTTTGCTTTTGAGGCGTCCGACAAACTCAACGGTAATCCAATTGCAAAGAGCTGATGGGTGTTGGCATGCTGTTAAGGCATCTTCAAAGTAGTCGGATAGCGCCTTGTCATTGACGAGAATAGAGGCGTTGTACTCGGATAGTTTGAGTTTATCGACATAGCGCTCAAATCGCTCGTGGGGGAGTTCTGGCAAGTCGTTGCGGATCGACTCGATCTGCTCTTTGCTGATCATAAGCGGCGGCAAGTTAGGCTCTGGAAAATAGCGGTAATCTTTTGCTTCTTCTTTTGACCGCATCGGAATTGTTTCTTTTTTATCGACATCGAATCGAGCTGTGCAACTGGCGACGACGAGGCTCGGGTCTTTATGCGGGTAACGAGTGTAAGCGCGGACTTGGCGTCGAATTTCAGATTCGATGCCCATGCCCATAAAAGTGAACGAGTTCATATTTTTAATTTCGACCTTCGGCCGGAGCGTTTGATCGCCTTTAGGGCGCACCGAGACGTTAGTATCGATCCGCAGTGAGCCCTCTTCCATATTGCAGTCAGAGATATCGAGATACTGCATGATCGCGCGCAAAGCCATTGCATAAGCACAAGCTTCTTTGGGCGAAAACATACAAGGCGTTGAAACGATTTCAAGCAGCGGAATTCCCGCCCGGTTATAGTCGACGCCGGCAAAGTCGGAAAAGTGTTTTAACATTCCAGCATCATCTTCGAGGTGAGCGCGGTCAATGGCAAAGCGCTTTGTTTTTCCTTCAACGTCGGCAATGATGCTTCCGCCGCTGATAATCGGCTGGTCAAACTGAGTGATTTGAAAATTACGCGGGCTATCGGGATAAAAGTAAGATTTGCGGTCAAACTTGCTAACTGTCGCGACGTTTGCGCCAATAGCGCAGCCAAAACGGATTGCTTTTTCGACAGCTTCCCGGTTGATCACCGGAAGCGCGCCGGGTTGCCCTGTGTCGACGACGTCAATTAACGTATTCGGTTCGGCACCAAATTGATTCGGCGCCGAGCTAAAGAGCTTTGATCGGGTATTGAGTTGGACGTGAATCTCAAGACCAATTACTGGTTCCCATCCTTCGTAAGGAATGTCACTCATCACCTAACTCCTTATCGAAAAGAGGCGGAACAAAAGAAGAAAGTTGCAGCGCCTGTTCGAGTTGATAAGCAAAAGAAAGCACTTTTTCCTCTGCGAAGTGGGGGCCGATTAACTGAATGCTGTGGGGAAGTTGATCTTCATCGAGCCCTGTAGGAAGGCTGATAGCCGGCAGTCCCGCTAGATTTGCGCCAACCGTGTAGATGTCTTGCAGGTACATATCGACGGGATTTTGGATACTGCCCAAGTCAAAAGCAGGTGCTGTTGCGACTGGCATGGCAATGACATCGCATGTTGCAAAAGCGGCTTGATATTCGCGAATCATTAAGGTGCGCACTTGTTGCGCTTTGCGGTAATAAGCTTCTTGGTAACCAGAAGACAAAACAAAAGTGCCGAGCAAGATCCGCTGTTTCACTTCACTGCCAAAACCTTCGCGGCGCGAAAAGTCGTAAATCTCTTCGAGAGTAGCCGCCTCTTCTGAGCGCTTGCCGTAGCGAATGCCGTCAAAACGGGCGAGGTTTGTTGAAGCTTCAGCTGTTGCTAAAATATAGTAAACGGGGATCGAGGCACTCATGAGGTTGAGCTTGATTTCAGTCATTATCGCGCCGAGGTCTTTGAGTTTAGCAACCATGGTGTCAAATTGATTTCGCGCAGACTCTGAGAGCTGATCTAGGGCGTGCCAGGGAATGCCCACTTTTTTCCCGCGAATTTGGGTCGATAGGTGATCGAGGTAGGGTTTGCCGTCAATAGGAAGACTCGTTGCATCGCGCGAGCAGGGTTTGCCCAGCACCTCCATCATTAAGGCAATGTCAGCAACTGAGTTGGCAAAAGGGCCGATTTGATCGAGTGATGAGCCAAACTCAACTAAGCCAAATCGGGAAACGCGGCCGTAACTCGGCTTAAACCCGACAGTTCCGGTAAGTGCCGCTGGGTACCGAATCGATCCTCCAGTATCACTACCCAAAGAGATCGGGGCTAGCCGGGCGCTCGTTGCTGCGGCTGATCCACCAGAAGAGCCTCCCGGAGTTTTGGATAAATTCCACGGATTGCGCGTGAGCTGAAAAGCAGAGTGTTCGGTAGACGAGCCCATGGCGAATTCATCGAGATTGGTTTTGCCGATGATTAAACCGTCTTCTTTCTCGATGAGATCGACGACTGTTGCCGAAAAAGGGGCCTGGTAATTAGCAAGAAATTTTGATGCACAAGTCGTGATTTCGCCTTTAATGTGGAGGTTGTCTTTGATTGCGATCGGAATACCGGCGAGTTTGCCGACTTTTTCGCCTCGACTGCGCTTTAGATCGAGTTCTGCCGCTTTTGTCATGACGCGGTCGGCGAGAACATTGAGAAAAGCGCCGACATCGCCGTCGAGATGCTGAATGCGCTTGATAAAGTAAGCGGCAATTTGAGAAGCCGTTGTTTCTTGATTAAGAAAAGATGTTTTTAAAGCTTGAGCGGAGCGGCGATAGAGCATCGGGCAAATCCTAGAATTTGATCACAGTGGGAACGCGGATCATCCCGCCAACATGAGAGGGGCTATTATCGAGAAAAACGGTCCGCTCTAGGCCCTCCTTAGCGTCATCTTCGCGCAGTGTGCTTTGGGCGTTTTCGCAAACGTGATTACAAGGGGGGACGCCTTCCGTGTCGATTTCCTGGAGCTGATCAATAAGATTGAGAATGCTTTGCAAATTTGTTGCGAGTGCATCGAGCTCTTTTTCTGTGCAGTGAATGCGACAAAGCTTCGTCAAATTTTTGAGGTTTTCGCGATCGAACTGAAACAAAACGGCGACTATTCTCCATGCTTGTAATCAATAAAAATTAGGAGACCAATGGTAAAGGAACAAAGGCGTAAAAGTCAACTATATATCCGGTTGGTTTGGCTGTTTGTTAAAAAAATAATATAAAGGTTTTTAGAGTATTTAGGTCATGAGACTATCTCACTAAAATCTTTTTTTATGGGAAGGTCTCGAAACTATGAGACTATCCCACTCAACGATTTTTTATTTTTCAGAGAATTGACTGCGTGGATCCCCATCCCGTTTAGGGGATCGGGAGGAAACGCAGCCTGCAAATTTTTTGCTCATATTGCCCCCAATGCGTTGCCAAGAGAAAA
>JBCCHO010000110.1:0-6893 GCA_039028715.1 Chlamydiota bacterium
AGAAAACTGATTTAAAGCCTCTAGATCGTATTTTTTCTTCGTCGCCCATATTAAACTTAATATTGGCTAGAATAAAAAATGCAATCTAGAGAACTTTAAATTCAGTTTGCTTTTGGGCGCTTTTGAACCGGAAGGAGTATAGACAACTTTGGCCCGTGTCCAGGCTACAGCATCCCGTCAAAAAGACCATATGCTTGTGAGCGAACTTTCAAATAATTATGAACAAGGCACTCTTTCATCTCAATCCTCTAAACGGGATGAGGATTCCCGCGTGTTCTCTATAAGGACTTGCCTATTATGCGCGCCATGGTTTTAACATCTCCTAAGTCACCGCTGCGCCTTCTCGAGGTTCCAACCCCAAAACCAAAACAGCACCAAGTGCTTGTGAAAGTGCAAGCTTGCGCTGTTTGCCGCACCGATTTACACATTTTAGACGGCGATCTTCACCCTCCCCACTTGCCGTTAATTCCAGGTCATCAAATCGTCGGAATTGTGGCAGAGCAAGGCCCCAGCGCTACCCGGTTTAAAGTTGGCCAACGGATAGGCATTCCCTGGCTCGGTAAAACATGTCGACAATGCCGCTTTTGCCTATCACAGCGAGAAAACCTATGTGAGCGAGCGCAATTTACAGGATACCACCTCGATGGAGGATACGCAGAACTTTGTGTCGCCGATGAAAACTATTGCTACCACCTTCCCGAAATTTACTCTCATGTGCAAGTTGCCCCTCTTTTATGCGGAGGTCTCATTGGGTTTCGGGCTTTTCGCATGCTGGAAAATGCGCAAAAAATCGGCTTTTACGGATTTGGTTCAGCCGCCCATATTCTAGCTCAAATTGCCAACTACCAACAAAAGCACATCTACGCATTTACGCGCCCTAACGACAAGTCAGCCCAAGAACTGGCAAAGAAATTGGGAGCTGTTTGGGCTAGCTCCTCAGAAAAAGCGGCCCCTACACTGCTTGACAGCGCCATCATCTTCGCCTCTGTTGGCGATCTCATTCCTCAAGCGCTTCAATCGGTTGACAAGGGGGGATCTGTCATCTGCGCTGGCATCCATATGAGCGCGGTTCCCTCTTTTCCCTACCAGCTTATTTACGGCGAGCGGACGCTCCGCTCTGTCGCTAACCTCACCCGGGAGGACGGAAACCATTTTTTTCAATTAGCAGCTCAGTGCTTTATCCACACCCATGTCACAACCTACCCGCTTGAAAAGGCAAATGAGGCGCTGCAAAACCTAAAAGAAGGGAAGGTGACTGGATCCGCTGTCCTTGAGCTTGCTTAGAAAAAGAAAAAAAGGTTGCCTAAGTGCACTCCTATCCACCATACTAGATAGTACCTGTGAGTGCGACCTATGGATATTGATTTGAATTTTTCTTTTTCAAGCATGAAAAAAATTGAAAATCCCTCTAAATACCCATAGATCGCACTCACAGGTAGCATGTAAGACGATCAACTCCAACTAGGCACAATGAAAACAATTGCTGTTTGCAGCTTTAAGGGGGGAACAGCGAAAACCTCTACGTCTCTTAATGTCGGATCTGCACTCGCTCAGTTCCACGGGAAAAAGGTTTTGCTCATCGATTTCGATGCCCAAGCCAACTTAACAGCCGGGATGGGATTTGACCCCGATAGTCACGACAGCTTATCTCCAGTATTGCAGGGAGAAAAAGAAATTGAAGAGGTCATTTTAACAACTCGCTACCCCAACCTCGACCTCATCCCAGCCGACACATGGCTCGAACGGATTGAGGTCACTGGAGCTCTAGCTGCTGACCGCTACTCACACGAAAAGCTGCAGAAAATTTTACAACCGCTTGACTACGACATCGCAATCATCGATACTCCCCCATCGCTCTGCTGGCTCACAGAGTCAGCCCTGATTTCCGCAACCCATGCGCTTGTTTGCGCTGCACCCGAATTTTATAGCATCAAGGGGCTCCAGCGCTTGTCTTATTTTATGCACTATATCTCCAAAAGACATCCACTGGAACTTGCTGGAGTTATTCTCTCTTTTTGGAATAACAGGGGAAAAAACAACGACCATTTTTTAGCTATCGTCGAAGAAACATTTCCCCACAAAGTCTTGCAAACAAAAATCAGACGCGATATCGCTGTATCTGAGGCCTCTATTCACGGCAAGCCCATTTTTCAGGTAAGGCCGAGCAGCCGAGCAGCCGAGGATTACAGGGCCGTAACAGCAGAAGTTTCACAGCTGCTGACAAAAGACGCCGCTGTTAAGCTCTGCCCAACGCTATAACCACAGGTTTTCTGATTCGATGTCAAAATTCAACTCTCTTCTCACTAGGCGGTTCAAATCGGGCAAAAAAGAAAAAATGACCCAGCTTGTCCAACGCTCAAATGCCGGACAACTGTCGAGCTTTGCTGGAATTTTCCAAATAAGTCCAATCAGCGACCAGGAAAAAACCTGTTTAAAGCAGCTACTAACAACTTACCAAACAGAAAACGCCGATCTTTCAGCTGATCTTGCTGAACTCACAACAATCACTTCAGAAGTGAAAGCAATCAGCAATCAAGCTGTTATTTTGCACGGTGAGCGGATCAAAAAAGCCCAGCAGATTCTAAAAAAATACCGCGACGGTGCCTTTAGCGATTACTTGCTAAATGTCTATGGCAACAGACAAACGCCGTACAACTTTTTGCTGTACTACGATTTTTACTCTAAAGCATCCAAAAACCAACAAAAAATCATAAGCGACATGCCACGACAGGTCGTCTACAGCTTGTCTAGCCGCAAAATTCCACAAGAAGAAAAAGAAGCTTTCATCGAAGCTTACCGCGGAGAGACAAAGGCAGAACTTCTTCAGAAACTCCGCCAATCATTCCCTTTACCACCCCAAGACCGGAGAAAATCCGACCAAGCAAGGCGAGCTATCAACCTCCTCAAAATAACAACAACAGTCCTGGAAAACCACAGCCCCTCTTTTTCGCTAAAAGAGAAACAAGAAATCCGATCTCTTGTTCTTGAGATCCAAAAATATGCCTCATGACCTTTCCGACGATTATCAGCTATTATACCCAAGGAACTGGGTACGAACGCGAGGTAAAAAACCTGATTGCCTCATGCCAAAAACTGAACATTCCCTGCCAAATCGACTCAATTACATCGCTTGGAAGCTGGGAAGAAAACTGCTGCTACAAGCCGCGCTACATTCTAAAGAAGCTTGACGAGCTTTCCACCCCCGTCCTTTGGGTTGACGCTGATGCTGTCATTGTCAAAAGACCAACGCTTTTCGAATCAATGACGGCCGACATCGCACTTCGCGTGGTCGATAATCTGCCTAGAAATAGCCCATCAAAAATGATTTCAGGCACAGTCTACTTCAACCAAACAGCTGCAGCAAAAACAATCCTCCACGAGTGGGCTGCAGAGTGTCAGCGCATGCTCGAAGAAAGCCAGCCAGAGGTTTGGGATCAAGTTGCCCTGCGCAACACCTTATATCAGTCAAATGCAACGATCTACCCGCTATCCCGCGCCTACTACATGATTTACGACGCCATGACAACAAAATGCTATGACGAAGCGATTATTGTACACTATCAAGCTTCGCGTATCTTCAAAAAAGAAATCAATCAGCTTGTCGTTCCCTTTTGGAGCACAGAGGAAAGCTCACAAGAAGCTCGAAAAGCCTTCTGCTCAACGCGGGTTAAAAGAGGCGATCAAGACGAGAACCGCGGCGGCAACAGTTGAAATTGCAGAAAACAAAAAGGGAACAATAGAGTGGGCTTGCAAAAAAACACCGCCTAACACTGAGGCAAACATCATTGTCAGCGATAACATCGACTGGCTTAATCCCATTACTTTTCCCTGAATATTTCGAGGAGCTGCATTAGAAATTGCGCCTGTACAGACAGGCCAAATCAACCCAGAAATGACTGTACACACAGCTAAAAGCGCAATAAAAGCCCACAACTGACTGGGGAAGGGGACAAAAATAACAACGGCAGCAAATAGCAAAAACGCACCTACCATTCCCCACTTCGGGTGAAAAAAACGATCAACCAGGCGATGAACTACCCCTGTCCCAAAAACCCAGCACAAGCCGAGTAAAGCACAAAGATCTCCAATGCGGGAGTTTGTTAAAGAAAAATTCTGCACTGCAAAAGCTGGGATGAAGAGAAAAATAATATTCCAAGAGAACAGGTAACAAAAATAAATCAAGTAAAAATTTTTAATCGACCGTGTTTTCAGCGCGAGTTGGATGTTCCTAATGCTCTTAACAAAGTCAAATGGCGCTGTCGAACGCACTTTTAACGTTTCTTTAAAAGCCACCAAGAGAAATAAAAAGTTTGCAAGACCCAATACACCACCAAGAAACATCGGAAAAGAGCTATCGAACCACGAGCTGACCTGCGGGTCAGAGAGTTTTCCCCCGATAAAAGGGCCTAGAACAAACATCACACCGGCAATCGCTGAGCCATAACTAAAGTAGCGCACCTTTTTTCTCGGGCTTAAGCTCAAATCGGAAAGTGCCGAGAGGCAAATCGATAAGTTCCCCGCGCCAATACCCATCATTAGCCTGGAAAAAAAGATCAAAAAAAGTGAGTGATAGTGAATCCCGACACCACACAGGCCATAACCGCAAAAAGTCAAAAAAGTTGTCAGGAGAAGAGTTTTTCTTCTTCCATGATGGTCGGCATACTCCCCGAGTAGTGGAGAAAAGATAAATTGCATAAGCGGGAAAACACCGAGGAAAATTCCGAGCATTGTAGTCTTGTAAGACAGAGCAACAGAAGCATCGAATAGCTTTTGAGCTGGGGACAGAAAAAGAGGAGCAAAAATAGGAAAAACAATCGTTGCTCCAAGCTGATCAACACCAAAAGTTAAAAAGATCGAAAAAAGCGAAGATTTTTCTCTTACCTGAGAAACATCCATGTCCTAAAAACCCACATCTCCAAAACTTCCCCCAAAACCGAATAGATTTTTTTGCAGGAAGCCTTGCCTAACCCATATTTTTTTCAGCTTAGTCCAACCGCCAATTAATTGGCGACTTTCCCCACTTTTCAAGATAGGCATTTGCTTTAGAGAAATGGCGACAACCTAAAAAACCAGCTGCAGAATAAGGCGAGGGGTGAGCACAAGATAAAACGGCATGCGGGTGACTGGTCATAGACAACACTTTATCGCATTTTTCTCGCGCAGACCTTCCCCACAACAAAAAAACAATAGGGTCCTTGCGCTGACACAGCTTGGCAATCACAGCATCGGTAAAGGTTTCCCATCCTTTACCATAGTGAGAACGAGGGCTTCCAGCTCTCACGGTGAGTGTGGCATTGAGCAACAAAACCCCCCGCTCAGCCCACGCCTCTAAACAACCGTGACTGGGAACCGGAAGGTTGAGGTCGAGCGCCAACTCTTTGTAAATATTTCTCAATGATGGCGGCACAGAAACCCCCTTAAGCACGCTAAAGCTAAGGCCGTGCGCCTGACCCGCCCCGTGGTAGGGATCTTGCCCTACGATCACAACCTTAACCCGGTCATAGGGCGTTTTCAAAAAAGCGCGAAAAACCATCGACTCTTCCGGATAAATACGATATCCCCGCCTTTTCTCATCGTCTAAAAACCACTTTAAATCCTGAATATAGGGCTTCCTGACTTCTTCTTCTAGGACCTCAAACCACCGCTTTTCTAGCTTCATAAAACCTCTAACTTTGCTGTTTTTTTTTGGGCTAAAGCCTGTATTTTTTTGATGCTAAGACCAGTGTCCTCAGAAATTTCTTTGACGGGCCTGCTTCTCTTTAGAAGCTTGCGCACTAAAGCAACCTTTTCCTCTTCACGCCCCTCTTTACGTCCCTCCTCTCGTCCCTCCTCTCGTCCCTCTTTACGTCCCTCTTTACGTCCCTCCTCTCGTCCCTCTTCCCTCTCTATTCTTCGCGCTTCTTTTTCCTCTGTAAATGCTAAATTTGCCTTGACATAGGCATTTAGCTCTTCCCGGCTCCAGTTATATTCTTCCATCGTTTTATAAGCCTCGACTAACTCCGGCTCGTTAACCTGAGAGGGGACTTCTCTCGCCTTACTCCAGTTTTTAAAAAAGTAGATCCACTTATCCTGGATAGTTGTTAGCTCATCTTCTTTCTTCGTAAACTTGGGTAATTCAATAAAGACATAAGATAGATCTTCAAGATCACTCTCATAAGTATCGACGTCCAGTGTTCTGTGATAACTGATATACTGCTCCTTATCGGGAAAAACCTCATGGTTGAGTGTTGCAAGCAGAATCACAGGCCTAAGCTCTAGATAATCAGCCCCTTTTCGCGCCTGACTTACATAGTTGTGAGCTGTGTAATACTGAGTTCTCTTTAGAACCTCAGGAACTTTCTTATTTTGCATTTCGACAATTATTGGTAATTCCGCTCATCAGTGCAGCGAACATCGAGAATGCTCGTTTTTGAGTCCCTGTTAAGCGGGACCTGCTCCTGGGGCAAAAGCTCAATACCTTTTATTTTCCGCTGGCCCTCTAATTTAAGAGCTGCATTCAAAAAGCTAATCAACATAAATTTATGATCTTCTGTACCAAATAGCTTTTTAAATGCCACGTCATTTGCCGGATTTAAATACCTAGAAACCATATCCTTTACCTCATACAACCTTGACCCGAATTTGCAACTTGTAGAGGCTCCTGCGCAAAAATCGCTTTCGAAGGGAAATTTGCGCAGGAGCCTCTGTAGTGAGAGAGTTTTATCGTCTTGTTGATAACCTGAAACTTCGAACTTAAAACCCAAGTTGTGTCTTATGAACCTATCCGTAAATGAAAATCTTCTTGCTTTTCACTCTTTCTGCATCTTTCTGGAAGCTGATTTGTTACCCTTGTCTCATGGACAATGTGTACAAATCAGCTTCCAAAAATTTGCTAGAAACCTGGTAAAAACCAA
>JBCCHO010000111.1:0-6889 GCA_039028715.1 Chlamydiota bacterium
AGCTTTTTCTTGCGGTTAACCAATATTTTTGTGGGAAATGGTGATGTTTCTTGCCGTCAACATATATTTTATAAGCGCTGCCAACTTTCTCTGCTACAATTTTAAAAGGAGTGCCTCCATATTCACCTATACTGAGTGAATAGCTGTCAGAGCTTTTTCTTGCGGTTAACCAATATTTTTGTGGGAAATGGTGATGTTTCTTGCCGTCAACATATATTTTATATCTCTTGTTAGGCTTGAACATTCTATTAGTTATTTCGGAATTAACTTTTTTCCATTGAGACGAGATTTTATTATACATGCTAGGATTTGCAATATATTTAACTTTCTTATATTTGAAATAGCCTTCAGGTGGTATCATTTCTCTAGTTGTAATACTATCGCACCAAGCATTAATAATTTGGTTTGCTTCATTTGGGTAAATAGCAGGAGAATACTTTGATACAACATGAATAGAAACGTTATAATGTTTCAAGGCGGTTTCAAAATCTTCTATAGTAAAGTCCTTTTCTGCAAGGGAATATTTTGTATAGGCAGTTTCCCCGTTTTTACTTCCATGTGTTCCTGTATTAATATGAACGGATTGCTTATATTTAGCAGCCATTCTAACTATAGATAAAACTTGATTACCATCGATCAGGTCAGTCCCTAGCCAAATGTAATTACCTCCTGGGTATTTATACGCTTTAAAAGGAAACCTTTCGCTTCTTCCTTCTAAAGTGTAGAAATCGTTTCCCAAAGATCGAAGTCCAATATTTTCATAATGGGTATTAAAGCTTGCTGTTTTTAATTTGCTTGAAGATTCTAGTCTAGTTAGTGAAGTTGCCATATTTTCCTCTTAATGTTCACAGTTTTGTCAGCCATTCCCGCTGGCATTCCGATATGTAAAGTGCTAAATGGCTCCAAACGACTCTAAGCTTCCTATATAGGAACAGCTGGATTTTGAAGTCGACAATTTGGCATAAGAGCTGTAAAAATTCGCCATAAATTTGCGAAAGTATAATTCATAAATATCTCAAATTAGTCATTTACACTCCAGAGGGAGGAGTTGCAGTTTTGTAGAAAATGGATTTTTAACTCAAGTCATTTTCATTAATTTCTCTTAAATTTTTGATAAGGGAAATGGTAATAAAGAAGGAATCTGTTACAAAAACTTGTTCAAAACTCCAAGAAAAAAGACGCATTTAAATTTAGCTTTAGGGTGGGGTTTAAAGATATATTCATGAAAAGGTCATATTGGGTTTTGATGACAAAAGCTGCGATCCCTAAGATTTGAGGCAAGTTATTATTTGAATATCAACAGGAATTGCCTGAAAATTACAAAGAATATGAGATTCCAAGCGCTTTAGAAGCAGTAACGAGTGTTTCAGCGCATTACTTTAAAACAGGTAAATTTATTTATGCAAGAAAACGTATTCCATGGACTTGGACTTATAAGTCGAATTATACATATTGCCAAGAAACAGTAATTATTAACTACCGAGGTTCCCCAGTGAGTAACAAGCCTATGTCAAGGCTAGAGCGTGCAGCTATTGGATTTTCAGATTTGAGTCTCATTATCCATTGCTTTCCTCCTTCTGTCAAAAGCCGTCACTACGGCGTGGGAGCTATCCGGAAGTTTTAGGGTAAGGTTGTCCCCAAACGTCGGACATGTTTTAGGGCTTTTTGAATTTAATTTTTTCACCCTATAAAACCTGTTCGATTCTAGGGATCCACCTTAAAGATAAGAGTTCTCTCTATTTTTTCTTAAAGGATCCTTTGTGACCCATATTTTTAGGGTTGGATCGTAGTATCTGTATCCAAAGTAAACAAGCCCTGTTTGATCTTTTTTAAAGCTCAAGCCCACGAAAGAGGTAAAAGATAATTTTAGATGAGCTGTCATCAGACATGGGCTTGGGTTTTAATCATTTTTTCCTTATGATTTGATCGAATTTCAGGTGGAGGAGAAGGATTAAAATTGCACTTGTCGGCCGGCCCAATGTGGGAAAATCGGCCTTGTTTAACCGGATTGTCGGTCAAAGAATTTCTATTGTCGACGAACGCGAAGGCGTCACACGCGATCGCATCTACGGCCAGGCGGAGCTTTTCAACGCCCCTTTTGAAATCATCGATACGGGGGGAATTGATCCTCACAGCCACCTTCCGTTCCAAGATCTGATCAAAAAACAAACAGAAATTGCCATTCGCGAAGCTGATGCGCTGATCATGGTTGTCGACGCCCAGGTGGGAGTCACCGCGCTCGATGAGTTAGTCGCGCGCTTGCTCAGACCGCTCGATAAACCGGTTTGCCTTGCGGTGAATAAAATCGACGCCCCTGATCAAGAATGGATGGTTGCGCCTTTTCACGCCCTTGGAATCAAATCTCTTGCCCCTGTTTCTGCAAGTCACGGCCTTTATATTGCTGAGCTGCTGCAATTGGTACTGTCTTCAAACCTGCCAACTCAAGAAGAGCCGCACAATGATACAGGCATCAGTATTGCAATCATTGGGCGCGCTAATGTCGGCAAATCGACTTTGCTCAATTTTTTACTTTCCGAAGAACGCTCCCTTGTCAGTGCCGAAGCGGGCACAACGCGCGATGCAATTGATGCCAGTTCTCAAGTTGGCGATACTCTCTTTCACTGGATCGATACAGCCGGTATCCGCCGTAAAAAAGCGGAAAAAGAGGTCGTCGAAAAGTATGCCTCAATCCGCACTCAACGCGCCATCAAGCGCGCTGATATTTGCTTGGTCATGCTCGATGTTCGTGTTGGATTGACCGCGCAGGAAAAGCGGATTCTCTCTCTTGTAGAAGCGGAAGGCAAAGGGTGCTTGCTGCTCATGAACAAATGGGATCTCGTATCCGGGTATCGGATGGAGCATTGCCTGCGCGAAATGCAACGCGCAGCTCCTTTTACGCGCCACTGTCCTACCATTTTCGGCTCGGCAAAAACGGGTAAAAGTTTGCCCCAGCTTTTTCCCCTCCTTGAAAAGATCGACCGCGATCGAAAGTTGCGCATCGCAACAGGCGAGCTCAACCAATTTATTGCAACAGCCGTGCAAAAAAGACCGCCTCCGATGCGCCAAGGAAGGCGGCTTAGAATTTATTATTTAACTCAGGTTGCGACAACGCCGCCCCGCTTTATCCTCTTTGTGAATGCGCCCAGTCTGATGACTGCGACGTATCAAAAGTACCTTTTCAATCAGTTCCGCAATCGCTACCAATTTGCCGGAACTCCCCTGGTGTTTCACCTCAAGAAAAAAGAGCTTCCAAAGCGGCGAGAAGCCAACCAGAAAGGCTCTGCGCTTACGTGGAATGAGATTGCTTTTGAGCACGCGGATGAGCGCGATCATACACTTCCCGCTTTAACCGAGTCGACACCTTAGTGTAAATCGTCGTCGCTTTTAATGAGCGGTGGCCGAGAAGCGCTTGAATCATCTTAAGATCCATTCCTTTTTCTAACCAGTGGGTAGCAATAGTATGTCGAATTGTATGGGGAGTCACTGCAGCGGCTAGTCCACTTTGGCGCAAGTATTTTTGAAACATTCGATCGATTGACCGCGTCGATAGGCGCTGCCCAAAACAGTTGAGAAACAGTGCTTCTTGGTCTTTCTCGCACCACGGCTTTTCTCGGCGGCGCCGCTCTTTGTGACTTAAATAGCGCTCAATCCAGTGCGCAGCACAACGCGTAATCGGAAGGCGGCGCTCTTTTTTTCCCTTTCCCTTCACTCGAATTGCCCGGTTTTCTAAGTCGAGATCTTTCCGATCAATCTTAGCGAGTTCACTCACGCGCAGTCCTGAGCTATAAAACAGCTCCATTGCACACCGATCGCGACACCCAAATAAATCGTCGGGATCGGGCTGGGCAAAAAGATGCTCAATTTGGTCATAGGATAAAACTGTCGGGATCGGCCGGTCGAGTTTAGGCGCTTGGATTTCCTCGATGGGATTGACGCGCACCACTTTTTCGCGAACGAGATAGCGAAAAAACGAACGCAATGTCGAAAGCCGGCGCAATAATGTCCGTTTTTTTAACCCTCGCTGGTGCAAGGCGGCGAGGTAGCGGCGCACAGCTTTGCGATCGATCTGGTCAATCGAAATTGATCGTTGGTGAGTCGCTCGGCCACATTGAAACGGCGGCGTTGCTTGTTTTTCTGAAAAGTTAAATATTTCTTTTTCAAGATAGGTTTTAAAAGCGCTCAAATCGGCGCTATAGTTGCGGTAAGTATGCTCCGATACATCGCGGATTTTTTTAAGATAAGCGAGAAACTGGTCTCCCAGCTCCATGAGGTCATTTTCTCGAGCCATTGATCTTTCCTTTTCGAGCTGTCGAACACTTGTCACTAGCCTACCGTCTATGGTACACTATTTGATAAAAAGGCATAACTATGATCAGTCTCGATAAAATTTCAAAAAAGATTGGAACGCGCGTGTTGTTTGAAGACGTTTCTGTCGCTTTTAACGCTGGCAATCGCTACGGCTTAACTGGGCCCAATGGCGCCGGCAAGTCAACGCTGCTTAAAATCATGATGGGCGTCGAAGATCCCACTTCTGGTCTGGTCGCGCTTCCTAAAAAGGTGGGTTTTCTCAAGCAGCAAACAGAAGTTTTTCACGCCAATAAAGTCCTCGATGTTGTGATCATGGGCAATGACCGGCTCTGGCAAACGATGCGCAAGCGGGATCAGTTATACGAGCAAGAAATGACCGATGCAGTTGGTATGCAGCTCGCAGAACTCGAAGAAATCATTGCCGATGAAGATGGTTACAGCGCCGAATCGAATGCCGAAATCCTCCTGACCGGAATGGGCATCGACTCATCGTTACACGAAAAGTTGATGAAAGAAATTCCCACTGATCTCCAATTCCGCGTTCTGTTGTGCCAAGCGCTGTTTGGCGATCCAGAAGCCTTGCTGCTCGATGAACCGACAAACCACCTCGACTTGGAGTCTATTGGTTGGCTGGAAACTTTTCTCATTGAATACAGCGGCACGCTCATTGTCGTCAGTCACGACCGCCATTTTTTAAATACTGTCACGACACATACTGCTGACATCGACTACGAAACGGTGATTATCTATCCGGGAAATTACGACGCTATGCTCGTTGCGAAAACCTCTGTCCGCGAACGCGCTGAGCAAGAAGCAAAAGGGCGCGAAAAGAAAATCTCTCAGTTGAAAAATTTTGTCGCCCGCTTTGGCGCCGGATCGCGTGCTTCTCAAGTGCAATCGCGCGTACGCGAAATCAACCGCTTGCAACCGCAAGAACTTAAAAAATCGAATATTCAACGCCCTTACATCCGTTTTTCTCTTCCGGAAAAACCGTCGGGAAAAACTGTTTTCAAAGCAAAAAAGATCAGCTTTTCTTATGGAGCCAATGAAGTGATCGACAACTTTTCCTTTGAGATCGAACGCGGCGATAAAATAGCGGTCATTGGAAACAATGGCCGAGGTAAAACGACCCTGCTCAAACTTTTTGCCGGACTGTTAACACCAACAAGCGGCGCAGTGCACAAAGGCCATCAGGTTGAAGTCGGCTATTTTCCACAAAACCACACTGAAATCGTCGATAAGAGTCAAACCGTTAACGCCTTTGACTGGCTAAAAACAGCCGAACCTAATGCCTACGATCAAGAAGTGCGCAGCGCAATGGGAAAAATGCTTTTTCCCGGCGATGACGCATTCAAGCAGGTGTCAAAGCTTTCGGGTGGCGAAACCGCGCGCCTGATTTTTGCCGCGCTCATGATGGGAAAAGCAAACACACTCATTTTAGATGAGCCAAGCAATCACCTCGACCTCGAATCGGTATCCGCACTCGGCTGGGGGCTGGCCGATTTCAAAGGAACTGCCATTATCGCCTCTCACAATCGCGACCTTATTGGCGAAGTCGCGACTAAAATCATTGCTTTTGAAGCCGATGGCATCTCGATCTTCCAAGGAGCGCTAGAAGATTACCTCGCCGCTCGCATTTCATGATGATCAGTCAAAAAAAGTTGCTTGCGCTGCCGCTCAATAGACGCCATAAAAAGGCCGCTGAGTTGCTGCGCTCGATCATCACCGCTCCGCCCAAAGTCGCCGCTGAGCTCTTTTATCGCTACCGAATCCTCGAAAAGTCTTTAACGCTTCCCCCTATTGAAAAAACCTTTGAAGCTCTTTCGAATCGGTTCCACACCCATCTTCGCTATGCAAAGCTATCGCTAAAAGAGCACGATTTCCTCGCTTTTCCAACTCAGCTCGATGCCCTCGATGCGCCAACTCCTTTTCTTCCTATCTGGATTTATCTCGACCAGCTGCGATCAAGTCATAATGTCGGTAGTATTTTGCGCACAACTGAGGCGTTTCGCCTGGGAACAGTCGTTTTTTCTCCCCAAATGCCAGACAAGAATCACCCCAAAGTCCAGAAAACCGCCATGGGCGCCGCTCATTATGTCCCAACAACAACGCTTTCACTTGCCGACCTCCCACGCCCCTTTATCGCCATAGAAACGACAAAAAATGCTCGTCCCTATTGCGCGTTTTCTTTTCCGACAAGCCCGTTTACGTTATTTCTCGGCAATGAAGAGTATGGTTTATCAAAAGAGGTGCTCAGCCGCGCCGATCAAATGATTGGTATTCCCCTCGTCGGCTGTAAAAACTCGCTCAATGTCGCTTGCGCATTTGCGATCATCGCTGCCGATATTCGCCGTACCCGTCAACCTGGTTAGAAATGGTTCTGGTGCAAACTCGGGGTAAGTTCCCTACAACGGGATTAGGATTCCCGCGTGCCCTCTCTAACCCGCATTTCTCACCAGCCTCTGGGAAAGCTTGGAACATCTGTGTTCCCGAATATTCCAAGTGACTCTCTTGGAAATGTTTATGAACATTCCCTGCGAGAGTCACTTGAAATCTCGAAAAAACAGACTGTTCAACCTTC
>JBCCHO010000112.1:0-6837 GCA_039028715.1 Chlamydiota bacterium
GAACGGGTTTTCTTCAAACCCGGAGATATCAGTCACTTTAACCCCCCCTGTAAATCGATAATGACTGAACAATTTACGGTAATTGGGGAATTCTTTTCGGTTGAATCTATGTTTGCACCAGAACCTTTTTTTGAAACCATGCGATAGATACCTGGGGGGATATTCATAACTCTCCTTTTCTAGTTTGAAAGGAGCGTTTGATTTGGAGTTTTTGTCTTTTAGTGTCCTTCAGTTGTCATTTTTCGCAAAAAAACGCTTGAGTTTGTTTTAATGTAGCGGATAATTCTTGAGGCTAAACCTCTGCTTTTGTTAAAATTAAGCTAAATTTTGTTCCGGATTAGCTCAGCGGTAGAGCAGTAGACTGTTAATCTATTGGTCGCTGGTTCGAATCCAGCATCCGGAGTTTTGATTCTTAGGTGGTTACGATTTATGCCGTAACCACTCTTTTCTTCCATGGTGCATTTATGGTGCACTTTCAAATCAAACTTCAAGATTTTTGGTTCTGGTGCAAATAGGGATCTCATTGACAAAATAGGATGTCAGAGGGCGATTTTGTCAATGAGATCCCTATTTGCACCAGAACCAAAATTAACCCCGATCACTAAAGTCGGCTTATCCTGGCTTAAGAACCTTTCTCGGTACTTCTTCCTCTCGGCTTGAGTTAAGGCGATGTCTGCGTTTTGATCGAGCTTCAGTTCAAAAATGCAAATCACTTTATTCATTTCACAAGCAAGATCGATCCTGCCAATATTGGTTGCCTATAATGCACCCCGAAAATCAGACAGACTGCTTTAGGAGAATTAGGCGTCTTATTTAACATATAAGGAGACTAACCTAATGAGAAGGGGAAGAATGAGCAAAAAGCATTCATCAGCAAATTTAAAAGACGTTCTCTCTGATAAGCCCCCAAAAGCAAAAAATCGAATGCAACATTTAAAGCGCTGGGAACAAGAACTTGGAAAAATAAACCTAGAAAAAACTCTCCCCCTCTCAGATTGCAACCGTGCGAGATAAGCTCTTAAGAGAAAAACCAGCTAAAAATAAAAATAGAAGCCCCGCAACGGTTGTTAGATATCTAGCTGGCCTTTCTCACTTATGCTCCACCTCTGTAAAAGAGTGGGAATGGCTCAAAGAAAATCCAGTTTTAAAGGTAAGCAAACCCAAAGAACCTGCGGGAAGAGCAAGATACCTTTCTAAAGAAGAAATCAAAACTCTCCTGAGGCTCCCCGCAAAAATCGCTTTCGCAGCGAAATTTGATGATTTAGACTCGAGGGGCTATTTTTCTAAATTGACATATCCTGCTAAGGATCGGCAATTTAGAAAAATAGCCCTTCGAGGAAAAAAGCGCGAGCTTCGCTCGAAATGGAATTTTGCGCAGGAGCCTCGGAAGTATACCGCCTGCAATCCCTACTCAACGCTTCGGTTTTTAGCCAAAAGAAAGCAGAGAGTTGCTGGCATGGAACCCCTCTTTTCTTGTCGATGAAGTGAAAAAACATCCTAGAGATTCTTGCAAAAAGCCCAATGCTTTCTATTTTGAAGTACCTAATGTGGCATGACCTGCTTGACTGCCGCTTTCATGATAATAACTACTCGCACGTGACGCCCCTTCTACAGCCTTAACTGCAATATCCTGCACTTGCTTACTCGAGTCGTGAATCCGCTTGCTAAGTTGATCAATTTGTTTCTCTTGTTCCTGAATTTTCAATTTCAATGACTCTATTTGCTGCTCATACAGCATCTTCTCCCCTTCTCTTTCTTTCCTAGCAAGCTCAATTTCAAATTGGTATTTTTTCTGAACCTCTTCTTCTACCTTTGCACGGGTATTGTCGATTGCGTCTTCTAGTTTAGCTGGGAATTCATCGACCTCAGCTATTAATTGCTCCAGCTTCTCTTCACGGCGGATCAGCTCTTGCTCCTTGTCGCTTAACTCTTTTTCCACTTGTTCTTGCTTATCTTGAAGCTCTTTTTCTAACTTTTTCTTTTTCTCTAAGTACTCATCCTGTTCTTTTTTTCTACTTAACTGAGTTTCGTAGAGATAAGCTTCTTCTTCCCGCTTGCGCTCTCTCTTTATCTCTTCCTCTTCTTCTTGTCTTTTGCGATCGAACTTTTCCTGCTCTTCTTCCCATTCGCTTTTTCTTTTGCAATTTTCTTCTTCAAGTTTTTCTTTTTCTTCTTCTATTTCTCGATCATATCTGTTTCTGCGATCTTTCTGTGCTTCTATCAAAGCTTCTAAACTATTTGCGTTAACAGAAATATCGTGGAGTTCCTCTATCTCCTTCTCCTTAATGACTATTGCTCTTTCCAGTTCAATAAACTGCTTGTGCTTTGAAACTAAACACTCATGCAATTCCTCGATATTTTTATTAATAGATAGCTTTACATCAGCTAAATTTTTAATAATCCCTTCACAAGAAAGCGTTCCTACCTGAGAAACAATCTCATTTTCTTCTTGTTTCTGCTTCTTCTCCTGAGAAGACAAAGTTTTAGTTTCCTCTAGCTCTTTGAGTAAAGCCTTATAAGCATCTAACACTTCGCTTTTTTTATTTTTTTCGGTTACAGTTGGAATAGCTTTCTTAACCATAAGAATTCCACCTTTTAGTTGCAGTTTTCTATATACCGATCATGTTTGAAAACATTTTTTAACAAACGAAAAATGCTTCAATTTTTGTTCCCTCTCGAAACAACCTTTGCTAAAAAAATGCGCTCGAGACGGGCATAAAGCGGCCTATTCGATAGCGCAATGGCTGATAGCTTACAAAACTTGGCAATACATCTCACTGAAAAAGTAAAGTGCACCCCTTTGTCCAGACAGTTTTTTCTGATTTTTTAGGAAAGTTAACCGCCCAGTTTCGCTGTTCTCTTGTTCCAAAAAAATAAATACTCATCCTCTCACGGGGCGTTGTTGATAAGTTTTGCAAGTCCTTGCGAAGCTTGGACTTCTAAACTTATCAACGGCGCATCCGTGCTCGCTGTTCATATGTTCACGACCTGTTCGTGAACATATGAACAGTTCCTTTTACCCTGCCTCTTCCCTTCCTCTTTCCCAATAGACTTCTTCCGGTGTTCGGTAGTTTAAGCTCTGATGAGGTCTTGATCGATTGTAAAACTCAATATAGCTCTTAATCCCTTTCCTCGCTTCCTCTATACTCTCATAAGATCGTAGATACACCTCTTCGTATTTTAATGACCTCCAAAATCGTTCTATTTTGATGTTGTCGATACAACGTCCCTTCCCATCCATGCTTACTTTGATTCCTTCTTCTTTTAACTTCTCTATCCACTCAGTCCCGGTAAACTGGCTCCCTTGGTCTGAGTTAACTATTTTAGGCGTTGCTTCTTTAAGCCCTTCCTTTAACGCTTCTATACAAGCTCTAGCCTCTAAAAACGGACTAAGACTCCATCCCATTATTCGTCGACTTGACCAATCGATCACACCTGTTAAATACGCATAGCCTCCCTTGATTCGAATATAAGTGATATCAACTGCCCAGCAATCATTAGCTCTGGTCGGAGGATGCTTATTTAAAAGATAGGGATAAACTCTATGCTCTTTCCCTTTTAACGAAAGCTTTTTCCTAGGGTAAACAGCTTGTAGCCCCATTTTCCTCATTAGTCGCAGCACTTTTTTTCGGTTCACTCTCACTCCTTGCTGATTGAGTTTTGCAGCTATTCTTCGGTATCCAAAAAAACAATGCTTCTCATAAATGTTGCGTACTTCATTCATCAGATCCACATCATCTCTTGACCTTTTCTTGTAATATAATGTTGAGCGGTTCACTCTAAGCAGCTTAGCTCTTCTTGCTATGCTTAAACGCCCTTCCTTTTTTGCTAGCGCTTGCCTCTCGTTTAACGAGAGCTTGCAAGCGCTCTTTCTAAAAAATCATTTTCTACCTTGAGCTTCCCGATCACTCCATGCAATTTATCTACTTCCTTTTGATGTTCACCAGCAGGATTTTTTGTTTCAAAAATTTCTACTCCTCTGTCTTCAAGTTCTTTCTTCCATGCATAAATTTGACTTGCCGCTAAACTGAATTCTTGGCATAGATCGGAAACCGTTTTGTCTCCTTTGATTGCCGCTAGTGCTACTCTAAATTTAAATGCTGATGAATGCTTTTTGCTCATTCTTCCCCTTCTCATTAGGTTAGTCTCCTTATATGTTAAATAAGACGCCTAATTCTCCTAAAGCAGTCTGTCTGATTTTCGGGGTGCATTATATCTTCTTCTTTCAGTCAGAAAAAAATTTTAAATGTAAGAAAAATTGAGGATCGCTAGATGATTTGTTCGAATTTGACATAAAACCTAACTATTCGTTAGGATTTATGTATGAAAGCATATGAAATGGAGCGTAAACTATACCAGATAGCTAGCCTCCAGCAAGGCTATTTTACCGCCCGCCAAGCTAAAGAAGTTGGTTATAAGGACAGTCGTTTTCCTTATCACGTGAGAAAGGGGCGATGGTTGCGGGAGGGACGAGGAATCTATAGACTAGCTAATTATCCAATCGGAGACAGATCTGATTTAGTTTATTGGAGCTTATGGTCTTGTAATCAACAAGGTGAGGTTCAAGGTGTTTTTTCACACCAAACAGCCTTAGCAATTCATGACTTAAGTGATGTAATGCCTACTAAATACCACTTATCAGTTCCAAAAAGATTTAGGAAATATCAACCTGTTCCAGAAAACCTTATTTTACATTTCAACCAACTAGAGCCTAATGAAGTTCTAGAATTTGAAGGATATAAGGTGACTACACCCGAAAAGACGATCTATGATGTTTTACTGGATGAAGAAATATCCGAAGAATTTGTCACACAGGCAATATTGGATGGGTTGAATAAAGGACTCGTACCTAAATCCAGGATTATACAAATAATAAAGCAATTAAGCTCAGCTCGAGCAAAAAGAATATGTAATGAAATAGGACTAAAGTGAGTAAAACATTTAGTTCTCCCGCAAGTTTTAGACAAAGCTTGGAACAACGTCTTCTGAAAGCAGCAAAAGAGACTGGCATAGATTTGCAAAGAATTCGTCGTAAAGTAGCCTTTGAGCGATTTCTTGCTAGGTTGTTTGCTATAAAACCTTATCCGTGGGTTTTAAAAGGTGGTTATGCTCTCGAAGTGCGATTTGAAATATCACGTGCTACAAAAGATCTTGATCTTGGGACAAGATTAAAAGTTTCAGGAGCAGAAGATAGACAACAAGAAATTCTTCTGGAACAACTGCAAAAGCGGGCGATGTACCAAATGAATGATCACTTTTTATTTCGAATAGAACGAGCTGCTAAGCTGATAAAATCAGCACCATACGGAGGCTTTCGATTTCCTGTAAAAAGTGTACTAGCGGGGCGTCTCTTCATTGCTTTTTCGCTAGATATTGGATTTGGTGATGTAATCACGCCACCAATTGATGAAATTACTGGGGAAGATTGGTTAAATTTTTGTGGTGTTCCACCTGCGAAATTTGAAGCCATTTCACTTGAGCAGCAGTTTGCTGAAAAAATACATGCTATGGTGATTGATCGAGGTGAGCGCGAAAACTCACGAGTCAAGGATCTCATTGATGTTTTGTTGCTAATGCAAAAAAGTCTTAATAAAAGTCGGATTATTAAAGCAATTACAAATACATTTCATCGTCATGGAAAGGAATCTATCCCTAAAAATCCTCCAGCGCCTCCTGCCAGTTGGAAAGCTTCATTTGGTCAGATGGCTGTTAATTGTGGGTTAGATCCAGATTTTGATGCTGCTTTTTCGGCTTTAGAAAAATATTGGGAGGCATTACATCGCTAATTCAAATTTAGCAACCTAATGCAATCCCTCTAGGAGTGTTTATATAAAGCTATGCTACAAACTAAAATTTGAGAGCAAAAGAGAACATGACGCTATTAAAATGGAGGCCCTTTCTTGCTCTAAAAAAAAACCGATAGGTACTATTGGCCTAATGCTGGGGTTGTGGTAATATGTAAACATAAGCAGCTAGATTGCCCAATTCTTAAAGCAAGCCTACTCAAGAGGCTTTCTTATGGAAATCATCAGCAAAGTTGCCGAGGGCGGACAAACATGGGCACATCGGGTCAAGATGGTCCAGCAGGTGCTCAAAAGCGCCTTTATATGGGCGTTTTTGACTGGACTCATCGCAATAGGTTATCTTCAGTACAGGGAGCCAAAGACTTCTTATCAGGCGCTTTATTACTGGAGCAAGGCAAAACTTTTTTCCAATAAAAAAACGATTCAGGTTGATCCAGATATCTGGAAAGCGCTTAAGCAAGGATCAAAGCAGGTCGTTCTTTTTGCGGCGGTAAGCGTTGATGACCCTGACCATCATCCTTCAAAACACCTCATTCGCCGCCATGCAGTTCTTCGAATTTGTCAGAAAAGAGTTCATGTTCTTGTAGAAAACTTCCGCGTAAATTTGAAAAAAGCTGGCATTTTTTCTTTAGCGGCCTTTGCTTTTGCCTTGCTCTACTTTTTCTTCCGCGGCAAACGTTCGCGGCAAAAAAAACACCTTTCTGGAATCCGCCTTGAATCAGCAAGAAAACTGAAATACAAGGCTTATTCTCACTCGAGCAGCGTCTGATGTGCGCATTGGCTCTTTACCTCTTTTGAAGGGATCTGAAAGCCAGCATATCGCCATTTTGGGATCGCCAAATGTCGGGAAAACCAATTGTTTACGAGGACTCTTACGACAACTCAGGAAAAGGTACGTCCTTAAAAAATCATGGTAAAATCATAAAGTTACCCTGAAGGTCCTGGACAAGCGGCTCGATATTTATTGCGAACAGTCTGAGATAGGTCTATGGGCTGCTGCATAAACCACTCAGTTAAATATCCCCAAAAGCTA
>JBCCHO010000113.1:0-6834 GCA_039028715.1 Chlamydiota bacterium
AAATTTTTCAATATAGCCGCGACGGATAATAGTTTTATAAAGTTTTAGAAAATTTATATAAGTTATTTTTTTTTAAAAACCGTAGTTATAAAATAAAATTAGGGAAGTTAAACTTTTTCTAAAGTTGGGTCTACTGTATTAATCATTTATTTGCATTTTGAAATACTTTTTGAAAAAAGAAAAATACACAGTGTTTTTCCATAAAAAATCGCTTAGGCTAAACGCGTTAAATAAAAAAATCAGGTTCATAGACGACAAAAATCTCCCGTTAGGGCTGGCTAACCCGCATTTGTCACAAGGCTCTGGAAAAATTTGGAGCCTTTGTTTTCCGAGTATTCCAAGGAGCTCTTTTGGAAATGGTGACAACCATTCCCTGCAAGATCTCAATTAGAAATCTCGAAAAACATCTTGCTTAAGCTTTTTAGCAGAGCTTGCGCACAAATACGGGCTAATTGACTTTGCTAAACGCTTTTGTCCTTTTCAGCCATAGCGCTTTTGGCTATCGAGTCACCCTTTAAAAAGGTTTTGCTTTGCCCTTGCTGCTCCTAGCAGGAAATTTTTTGTCGTGTACAGAGAGGGGGAAGACGTGTCAGGCAAAGATCCGTTTAAGCCGTTTCCACTTTTTTTGGGGAAACATATGCAAACGATTGGCGCTATAATTTTTTCTTTTTACCGCGATCCAGATTCACAGCGGCGATTTGTTTACCTGAGCGATGGAGAAAAAATCTCACTAGAAGTTACGACCCCTCCTGGCTGGGAGGATCATCAAACCACAGTCGTGATGATTCACGGTCTTTGTGGTTCCCACCAGTCGCACTATCTCGTTCGGATGGCCAGTAAACTGTACCGAAGAAAAATTCGCTCAATTCGCGTGAACTTAAAGGGATGCGGCTCTGGAAGGGGGTACGCAAAGAAGATCTACCACCCTGATTGTAGTCATGACCTTTGGGCCGCGCTTCAAGAAATTCATCGCGAAGCTCCTCGATCTCCAATCATTGTTCTTGGATTTTCTTTTGGCGGCAATGTTGCTTTGAAAATGGCTGGAGAGCGCGAAGAAGAAGCCGAGCAACTGATCGAGAAAGTCATTGCCGTTAATCCGCCGGTCGACTTGTGTGCAAGTGCTTGTTTACTCAGCCAAAATAAACTGTATGAGCGCTATTTTATGCGTTATTTTCGATCTGAAGTCGATTTTTTGCAGCGCCATTTCAATTTAGAGCCGATTGATATCCCGCGGCAGATGGGGATTTTAGGTTTTGATGAGCTTTACTTAGCTCCTCATTCGGGCTATCAATCGGCCAAAGAATACTACTATGCTATGAGCTCAGGGCGGCTTCTGCCAGCAATTAAAGTGCCTTGTCGCATTCTTTTATCGCGCGACGATCCGATTGTCGATAGCACAGTATTTGACGCAGTTTTTGTTCCAGACCACATTAAAATTCTAATCACTCAAAAGGGTGGGCATTTAGGGTTTCTGGGAAGGCCGGGCCGTAAAAGGGCGTTTTACTGGATGGACTCAGTCATTTTAAACTGGATTTTTGAGCAAGCGGATGGGGAAAAACGCGCTGCTGGTTAGTAAAGATCGCGATTCTTTTCTAGCCAGTCGATAATAGCAAGTGATTCGTACATGGCTTTTCCATCAATGACAAGACAGGGGAACTGCTGTTTTCCACCGATACGGATCAGCTCCTCAGCTATTGCAGGGCTTTCATCTGCATCGAAGATAGCGACAGTTTTCCCTTCTTTATTGAGATAATCGAGGACTCGACGGCAGTAGGGGCAACTTTTGCGGCTGTAAAGCACGAGCGTATGCGCTTGCTGCTGGCTTTCTTTAGCTGCCGAGGTTATCCGGGGATTTTCGATGTGCGATGAGGGTGGTTTGGGGACATCGTCGAATGCCATATTCCTGTTTCCTTTTGTAAAGATAGTGATCGTGCAAACTCATGGAAAAAGAAACTTTAACCCAAACTCATATATTAGGGAAGAGGTTTGTTGTTGCATTTTTGAGTAAAAATTGCGCGAGGGGGAGTTGTTTTCTTTTGCGAGCGCCACGCGATGAAGATAGCACAGCGGCTCGGCAAAAAGAAGCAGCTCGTGAGCGGTGATCGGAGATAAGGGTGCGGGCAAAGAAACTTCAAAAATATCGCCAAAGAGTTTGCCAAATTTTGAAACTACATCGCCTCGACAGACAACGCCTTTAAAAGCGGGTTTTTGCTCACTAGGAAGTGCGTTCCATTGCTTGAAGAGCTGGTCTGAAATACCGGGAAAGTTAAAAGCATAAGAGCAGGCGTAGTCGTGAGGATTAATAAAGCAAAATTCCTTGATCAATGTGTACGAAACAATAGCTCCACCCAAGCTGTGACCAATGAGCCTTGTTTTTCTTTTGCCCTGTGTTTTTAGCCAGTTTTGGAGTGTTGGTTCCGCTTTCTCAAAAACAGCCCAGCCCGGTCCCTTGGGATCTAGATCGCTGATAATAGAAGCTCTGCCCCCTTTGCTGCGCAGTGAAAAATCGGTGCCACGGAACAGAAGAATCGGCGGAGCAAAAAGTTGGGAGGAACTGGTCAGTCCAAAGGCGCGGATTCTATTCCAAAGATCGAATACAGTATCGACAGAGTAGAAAGTCAGCGCCATTTCGCCGTTGGGCTGCCTAGAGGGTATCGCGAGCTTATTTCCTTGGCAAAGTTCTCGATAGGCAACCACTTTAGCGAGAACTTCAGCAATGGCAAGATCAGAGAGAGTAGGATGAACAATATAGGTATAAATATTTTTGAGGGCATCATTAACGCGGTCAAGGTCAGCGGCGTTATTTGTGACCTGACAAATAATTCCTTTTGAAGCGGCTGTTGCCCGGTAGCTCTGACCTAAGCGGTATAAGGCGTCGCAGGGGTTTTCAAAAACTTGGGCTGTTTTTGCGAGTTCGAGCTCATAGCATCGAGACGGGTACTTAAAAAGCCAAGAAAGGAAAATTTCCCAGTATTTAAAGCTCTGCTCTGCTAAAGATCCGCTACCTATCTTATTGATCTGGTGTCGCTTTTTATCTTTCATTTGATCGGCATAAATTTTTTCGATTCCCTCGGTATAAGCGGTCTATTGAAAAAAAGCAAAAAATGGCTTATGATTCCTTCCCTTTGTACTATAGGGTAAGCGATAAGATCAAAATGGGACAAGAGCTATTGCAGTATCCCTATTCGTTTGAGGAAAGGCGTCCTACACTGATCAACCGGGTCTTTTTTCTTCCTCCGCACTATTTTGGAGAATTAGGTGTTTTATCTTGGGAAAGCCCAAAACTGTTTGGCAATCACCACCCTGTGCATATCGAATACTGTAGTGGGAATGGGGAGTGGATCATCGATAGGGCATTGCGCTACCCTCAATGGAATTGGGTTGCTGTGGAGAAGAAATTTAAGCGGGTGCGCAAGATTTATGCAAAGCGGGAAAAGCGACAGCTAAAAAACTTGGCGATCGTCGCTGGAGATGCCATTGCGCTTACGAAGCACTGCCTTGCTTTAAATTCAGTAGCGGCTATTTATATTAATTTTCCAGATCCGTGGCCTAAGAAAAAGCATGCCAAACATCGACTGATTCAAGAAGAATTTGTCGACAACCTCAGTCAAGTCGTTTTGCCAGCGGGAACGTTTACGCTGGTGACAGATCACAGCGACTATTGGGAGCAGATAAGGGTGATCTTAGAAAAAGTGGCTATCTGGAAAGCTGTTTCTGTTCCCGCTCGATTTGAAGAAGAGTATGGGAGTTCATATTTCGATCGATTATGGCGATCCAAAGGACTTCCGATTCGATTTTTAGCCTACCAAAAAAAAGTCAGTGCCAGATGTTAGGGGAAATTCAAGTTGACTACCGAGGTTTTTTTCGAGATGAAAAACCCTATGCTCCTGTTATTTCGCCTTGCCCTAGCGAAGGGCAAGTGGGCATTATCTCTATAGATCTTAAGCTCGACTCCGAACTGAAGTGGAAAAAACTGGCAAGTGCAAAAGAAAGCATCTTTTGGCAGCTCAACTTTGGTTTAAATTGTCCTGCATTTCCATGGAATAGCCCAGTTGCGCTTAGCGCATTGAAAAGCAGTGCGACTTGCTTTGTCGACCACTTGCTGTCTCAGCACAAAGAACAGACGTTAGGAATTTGTCTTTATGACGGGCCAATACGAGCAAGCTCTCGTCAGATGTTGGCGAATTATCTACAGCAACTCGCAGCGATTTTCCCAGATGAGGCTCCTTTATTTGCGTGTTTTGATCCTGGGCAAATAACGAGCCCAACCGACATCGCGCGACTTATCGCTCCCGACTATTTTCCCTATCTCTATATAGGGCTTACTACAAGTCGCTACCCACTGGGCATTTTGCACCGGCGCGGCGACAACTGGGTAGGGCGTCCGCTGCAACGCCCTTCACTTGGAGTGGTATTGCCGTCAGAAGAGCAGCTATCGTCCGCGCATGTTTCTGCGATTGATCAAGTGATCGATCGATTACAAACAAGCGCTACTTCCTATCGGATTGTCTATGAATCTCAGATGAGCGAGCAGTGGGATGAGCTCGACAGTTTAATCCTTTTTGCCGCCACCTTATCTGAGCAGGGAAAGCGCAAAGTAAGAGGGTTTGTCGCCGCTGGCGGGATGGCAGTCGTCGTTGGAAAAAGCCTTGGTGTTGTTAAAGAAATGGCATTAGAAACCTATTTAACCCAAGCCTGTGTGAAACACGTATCGATCACACCTGTTAAATACGCATAGCTTCCCTTGATTTAAAACCCAAGCCCGCGTCTTATGGTGGTTCAGATAAAATTTTCTTTTTCCACCTGCCAGAGGGTTGAATTTTCAACATACTTGAATAAAGTAGGTGAAAATTCAACCCTCTGGCAGGTGGAAAAAGAAAATTTTATCTGAGCAATTATACGACACAACTTGGGTTAAAATTTATTTTTGAAGACTTCGTTTTGATAATGTGCGAAAATTGGAGTATCAAAATAAACAAAAAACTCAAGAAAGCTAAAAAATTATTTATAGCGATAGGTTCAACATTAATTTCTCTATTCTATCCTTAAATCTTATAAGTGTGTTAAGCTTTGCTTGAAATTATTTCCTAAATTTCTTGTCAGTTAAGAAATGCGGGTCGTTTAAGAACTAAAACCCAACTTGGGGTTGAACTTTTTAACCGCGGTCGGTCATTTCAGGGCATGAAGCTATGAACCTATCACGATGAATCATTTTTTTATTTTTCAGTGAGATAGTTTCATCAGAGTAAAAAGTATTGGTATTATGACATTTGATCAATTGAATTTAGATCGCAAAATCCTCAAGGCTGTTCATCAGGCGGGCTATTCTAGCCCGACAAAAGTTCAGTTAAAAGCGATTCCAAAAATTGTGCGTGGGTTCGACATCAGAGCTTCGGCCCAGACGGGAACAGGAAAGACAGCGGCATTTTTATTGCCAGCATTGAACCGGCTAGTCAACTCTTCTGCCCAAAGTAAGCGAGGGCCGCGGGTGCTTATTCTCGCCCCGACGCGGGAGCTTGCCATGCAAATCACTGAGCAGGCAAAAAAATACAGCAAATTTTTGTATCACGTCAAAACCGTTTGCGTAAGCGGCGGCGTTCCCTATCCTGCTCAACTGCGTCAGTTGTCTCGACCTTATGACATTTTAATTGCGACTCCTGGGCGCCTTATCGACTTTATTCAACGGGGTAAAGTGAGCTTTTCTCGATTAGAGATGTTGATCCTCGACGAGGCCGATAGAATGCTGGATATGGGATTTTCTGAGCCAGTTAAGCAGATTGTTGCCGCAACGCCATCATCTAGGCAGACAGTACTTTTTTCTGCGACGCTAGAGGGAAGTGTGGTGAAACTCTCAGAGAAGCTTCTCACTAACCCTATGGAAATTATTGTTCACTCCAAGGGCGTTAAACACGAAAGCATCGAGCAGAAACTCCACTATGCCGATGATTTGCATCACAAAAATCGCCTCCTCGACCATATCTTAAGTGAAGAGGGCGTTGACTATGCCATTGTATTTACTTCTACAAAGCGGCATGCCGATAAACTCATTAGCGAGTTGCGCGACAAAGGCTATCGAGCTGCAGCATTGCACGGTGATATGAATCAACGCCAGCGGACGCGAACAATAGCGCAATTAAGAGAGGGTAAAATTAAAGTATTAGTTGCCACAGATGTAGCGGCTCGAGGCATTGACGTGCAGTCAATTACCCACGTGATCAATTTTGATCTTCCCCATACTGCTGAGGACTATGTGCATCGCATTGGGCGCACGGGGCGCGCTGGCGCCAAGGGAATGGCGCTCTCTTTCGCAACGCAGCGCGATGCGAATATGATTGGCAAGATTGAAGCTTTGACAAAGCAACAAATGCGTGTTGTTGAAATCACAGGCTTGGAGCCGCGTAAAAAACGCCAACGCTTTACAAAGAAGCCAGGGCGCCGCTTTTCTTCTCGTTACAGTGCGGCTAAGCGCCGGTCAAAAGCTAGGTAGAGATGGCGCATTCACAGTGCTTAAAATGTGAAAATGCATCTCAGTTTCTCTTTTTTTTTACCTATTTTGAGCCCCAAGTTTTTCACATAGGCTTGGGTTTGAGGCTTGAATTTTTACCTACTTGATTTAAAAGGGTTTTGCAGATTGAGCTATCTTCGGTATATAGAGAGATATACCCAAGCCGATTCAAAATGCAAAAATCTCGCTGAATTTGGCGGACCCTTTTGACCGATTTTTCCCTGGGTTTTATCCACCTGCCGGATAAGAACCCAGGAAAAAAGTCGATCAAAATAGCCGTGCCAAATCATCGATCTTTTTGCATTTTGAGTCGGCTCGGGTATATACCC
>JBCCHO010000114.1:0-6812 GCA_039028715.1 Chlamydiota bacterium
GGAAGACATACTCAAGCGAATCATGAGCCACCCAGCAAAAAAAGTTGCTGAACTTTTGCCAGACAGATGGCTTCTCGACCAAAAAAACCAAGAATAGACACTCCCCGTAAATTATAAAAGACGTCTAGAAATGACGCTTACCCATTCCCTAGGGTACAAATTTCATAGTCATCAAAGTGGTGATTGTCGATAAAAGTTGTTACATCAGGATCGCTTTCTAAAAATGGTTTAAAAAGCTGGTTGATGTGCTCTTTGGTGGCAATTTTTTCTTGTAAGATATTCGTTAGCCAAGGCGCTGCACTTTTAGCTAATATCTGAACAGAACACTGGTGTTGAGGAAAAATATGCGAGGTGTTTTTTGCATGAATTCTGTGTAGCGTAAGGTGTTTAAAGTCTGGAACACAAGAGATTTTCTTTCCTAAAGCTAAAGCTTTTTTTACGAACTGAATATCTTCTTTTCCGTTGATATTTTCAAATTGGCAGCTTTCCCACATTGATTTTTTATACACATAAGAAAAGCCGTAGCCCCATTTGTTATCTTGGTTCCATTGGCTTATTTTTTGAAGAGAGTCATCGGGAGAACACATCTTAACAAGGATGTTACTGGGGCCATTGCCCGATACTAAGTAATGAAAATCTGTAACATAGTTTGTATCCCATTCCCATAATGTTCCATCGAGCTCTCTCCATGCGAGCCACCTAGAGTATTTAATCAAATCAAAATCTCTAAGTTGAGTGATCATTTCACTTAAATAGTCGGGCGCATAATAGTCGTCATCATCAAAATGAGCGATAATTTCTCCAGAAGCTTTTTCATTGAGATAATTTCTCTTTGCGCCAATTGAAAGTCTTGTTGAGCTGTAAAAATATTTGACCTGCGGATCTTTAAGCCCAAGAAAAAACGAGGAAGGTTGTGGCGAATCATCTAAAATAAGTAGTTCTTTATTGTCATGCGTTTGCCATGCAAAGGCTTGATATAAATTCGCGTGATAATGCTCCCGATGGTAAGTCGGGCATATCACACTCACTTTAGGGCTTGCTTGAGCGTGACTAAACGCAAATAAAAAAAAGTAGCTAAGCAGAGAGGCTCTTGTAAATTTCCCTTCGAAAGCGATTTTTGCGGGGAGCCTCCAGAAATAAAGAAAAACCGAATAAAGTGTGTTTTCGCATGAGAAATCGGGTGAAAAAAGCATGAGAGCTCCTTAGTCCAAAAATTTATCCCACTAGCAGTGGCAAGTTCTGGTTAAGATGGCTTGAGTCTAGCTTGGGCGAGCTGGCAGTTGTCGCTGACTTGTTTTCTAAATTCTTGTGGCAATGTAGATGACTCTAAAAGTTCGAGGCACGCCTCTAACCCTTCTTGGTTTTTCCCCAAGAGCAGCGCGCAGTTGGCAAACTCAACGAGCAAGCGGTAGTCGTAAATGGGATATTCTACGCAAGCATCAGCTGCTGGATAGGGAAGTTGGCGCGCATAATTTGCTAAGAGATATCCTATTAGGTACTGGTTTTTCTTTCTGTAAAGAACGGCTAAGTGAAACAGCGGCTCAGCTCGGCTGGGGCGCTGGCGATAAGCGGTCAGAAAACTTTCGATGGTCGCTGCATCGTTGCCAAGCGCTTCTTCAGCAATGCCAATATTGTAATGGGCTAGGTAGGTTTCTTCAACGGCGGTGCTTTCCATCGCGACTCTTTTCTGGAAAGCTTCTAAGGCGAGTTTGTACTGCTCGGTGGCGAGGTAAGTGATTCCCAGGTAATACACGTAGCGGCTATTGGTTGGTTCTTTGGCAATCGCTTCTTTAAGGATAGCGATGTCGTTTGCTCTTGTTGCTGTATCTTTTGCCCGCGCTCCTCGCTGTGTCGTATTGCAAATATTGACGATGCCCTCTAAAAATCCTGCGGTTTGAATCGCATCGCTTTTAAGCGCTTCATGCAAGACCCCTTCCCATCGCCAGTTAAGAGCGCTATTGACCAGCAAGACTCGTTTGCAATCTGCGGCGTCGATTTGGCGCACGGTGTAGTAGTAGACATCGCGGTTGAGGTGGGGCAAGGTAAAATGGTCTGCATAGTCGAGGATTTCATCGGCGTCGATAAAAAGAATGTAGTCGGCTTTGTCTTTGGCTGCAGCGAGCGCTTCGTTGCGGTTGTGACTAAAGTTGACCCAAGGACTTTCGTGAAGCTCTCCTGGAATATCTTTTAGGTACGACTGAATGATCGTTTGTGTTCCATCGGTTGATCCGGTATCGAAAATCACCCAGTAATCTATGAGCGGTTTGACAGTGCGCAAACAATCTAAGATCACCTCGCTTTCGTTTTTGACAATCATGTTCAGACAAATGGTTTTGCGCTCTGGTAAGTGGGTCTTTGTTTGCTCGGGGTTGGCAACAAGAAAAGCAATGGGGAACAAGAAAAGAAGAAGCAAGTACTTCATGACTCTAACCTTAAGTTGTGTTCTATCGCGATCACAGATCATTTTGAAACGAAGATATTTTTTCTGGAACCATGAGCCTCTTTTCTAGCAGAAACTTTTGAAGACATTCAAGTTTAAAAATCTAAAATTTACATCGCCCCAAGCTGGTACACCTCGTTGTTCTTAGATCTAGCCTAACTTTCGTAAAGTAGTACCTGTGAGTGCGCCCTAATGATTCAGGTTGATCCAGATAGCTGGAAAGCGCTTAAGCAAAGACCAAAGCAAGCCGTTCTTTTTGCGGTGGTAAGCATTGATGACCCTGACCATCATCCTTCAAAACACCTGATTCGCCGCCATGCAGTTCTTCGAATTTGTAAGAAAAGAGCTCATACTCTTGTAGAAAACTTCTGCGTAAATTTGAAAAAAAATTAGGTGGGTTAGAAGCAGTACTCGATACGCAAGTTGGCGAAGTAGTTTTTCATTTGGCCGCTAAGTTCAGCGCGCCCATCGAGAGAAAGGGCAAGACCCCTGGTCGTCGCCACTTTCACGCCGATAGCCGGGACCACCTGATAAATGCTGTGCGAGGTGGTCGATACCGGGCAAAGAGGCGACTTGCCGATAAACCGAAAGTCAATCCGGCTGCTACTTAGCGGAATTTTGGTCGTCCAGCTTAGAGAAACAAAGGGGGAGACGCACCCCGTTGGAAAAGAAAATGTTTGGGCGTACTCAAGCCCGAGCTCTGTCTGGAGCATGTTGGAGATCCGCGTTGTGACGGCGAGTCCAAGGTCGCCGGCGCCCTTTTCTTGAAACGAGCCGAGGTGAAAATAAGCGTAGTCGAGGGTGGCAAAGAGGTTGAGCGGAATCGATAGCGGGAGAAAGTGGTGCGCAATGCCAAAGCGCGCGTGAAAAGTGGCCGCCGTTGGCGTGCTAGTTGGAGTGAAGCTGATCGTAGAATTTGAATGCCCATCGGCGTTAAAATAGATCTTGCGCTCGACGTCGTAAAAATTGCCCCCGCCGAGAAGAGAAAGGTTAAGAGAAACAAAAGGGTGAGAGTAGCTCGCATATAACGCGCCGTAAGCGTGGTGCTCTTTTGCGCGCGCGAAATTATTCTCCCAGCCGATGTAGGTGTAGTCATAACCGGCAGCGGCGCCGACAAAAAAGGAAGGGAAGCAGCGATCGTAACCGACGAGCACGCCCGCGCTGTTATTGCGAAAACCAAACAGTTCGTTAATCGGCTTTTGCCAGTTCCAAATCCCGTAAGACTCTGCATAGAGGCCATTCGGGCGAAAGTTAGCTGCGTTAGGATCGCACTGCTTGCTGCAGCTTAGTACGCGCGCGTGTTTAGCTAGAGCGTTTGCAATCAAGCTCATCTTGGTTAAGTTGACCCACTCAAGAGCGCCAAAGGCAACCGGTGAGATTTGACTGAGCGCATCGCTTAAGCTCGCAACATCTAACAGCCCCATCACCTGAATTGCCTGAGTAAGCGGGTTGCCAACCTCAAACGGCTCGACGGCATTGATCGCTTGGATGCAGTCGACGAGCGTTTGCGGATTGCCGGGATTGGCCGCTTGGGCGAAGAAAAGACGCGTGCCCAAAGCGACGAGGACAACAGAATCTCCTGGATACTCAAGGGCAAAGAGGGGATCGCCATTGGGGAGCAACGGCAAGGTCACGAGGCCGTCAAACGTTCCGCTTACGATAGCGCTAAGCAAGCCATCGGCTGGCGGGGTGATTGAGTTGCCCGCCGCCTGAAGGATCGTAATCCGCTGCCCCTTGATGAAATTCCCAATCGCCACTTCAACATTGAGTCCGCCTTTTAAAGACGCATTGCCGCCGATGTCAATCAGATCGGTGTTGTCGACGCTATCGACTTCCGCATTAACAAAAGTCGCGCCTGCTTTTTGCACGTAATCATTTTCGATAGTCATCGTCCCAAAAATTCCATCGCCTGCTGGGCAGACCTCACCTCCATTGACGGTCAGATCGCCAAGCGACGTTGTGCTGCCGCCGTTGTTATCGACGGTGAGATTTTTAATCACAACCGTACCGCCAAAACGGCCGCCCATCACGACAACAGGCGTTGTCACCGATCCCTCGATATTGAGCGTGCCACTCGTCACCGTGGTTGTTCCCGTGTAAGTTTGAGCGCCATACAGTCTGACCATCGCGCTATTGCCAGTATCCAAGGTCAGCCCGCCATTCATGGCAGCAATATTCATGTGATCTTCACTTCCCTGATTCCCTTGGATCGGGTTCATGATCGAAATATCGCTGGTGACGTTTTCAAAGATAAGGTGCGCGCCCGACATCATGAAGATATCGCAGCCCAACGCTTGGCCTCTATTGATAGGGGCGTCGCCCGCGCCTCCAGTCACTGCGCTTCCCTCAAAGGAAAGCGCGGTTCTAACCGTGACGACAGCAGCGCCTGTATCTCCTGACTCATCATCGGCAAGTCCCTGCAGAAAAAGTGCGCCGCCAAAGCCGGCGCCGCCACCGCCATTGCCTCCGATCAGAGAAGAGGCATCTTTTTGTCTCCCATCACTACCTTGGCCACCACCAAAGCCGCCGCTGCCGCCAAAGCCTACTCTGTTAACCCCACCAATTGCATCGCCGCCGCCACCGCCGCCACCGCCAAAGTTACCGTTGCCACCATCGCCTGCAAATGAAGACGCCAAACCAGCCTTCGCTCCTGTTCCGCCGCCGCCGCCAAACCCACCGGTGCCACCAGAAGTAAAGCGGGATGTTATTGAAGCTACTCTAGAGCCACCCCCACCCCCGCCATAGGGGCCACCACTGCCACCTGAAACAGGTTCATTACTAACTCCACAAGCGCCACCGCCGCCGCCAAATCCCCCTTTGCCACCATGACCCGCAGAAGTAAAGCTACTGCCGCCGCCGCCGCCGCCAAATCCACTTCCTCCATCGCCGCCAGTGCCAGCATCAGTTATTCCGGCTCCACCGCCACCACCGCCGCCGCCGCCGCCGGCTCCACTCCCTCCAGTGCCACCCACGCCACCAGCAAAGCTTGTGCCAGGGGTACCGGTCATTGAAGCAGTTCCGCTCCCTCCTCCTCCTCCTACAAATCCCGATCCCATTCCCCCTATGCTGCCGCTACCATCAGTTCCAGCACCTCCAATAGCGCCACTTGATGTTGATGTATCAGCGCCATCACTGGTATTGCCGCTTCCTCCTGCCCCACCTGTACCAAAATTTGTTAATGATGATCCTCCATTATGATTTCCGCCGCCGCCACCGCCGCCGCCCGGTCCTCCTGGTATCCCCCCATTGCCATTGAAACCGCCGCCGCCAGCGCCGCCGGAAGAGTCAAAGTTGCTTTGGGCACCCCCATTGCCACTGAAACCACCACCGCCACCGCCGTTGCCATTAAAACCAATATTTCCATCGCCGCCATTGCCATGCAAGCCGCCGCCGCCGCCAGGAGTGCCACTGCTGTTAATGCCGCTGCCGCCGGTGGCGCTGCAGTTTCTAAAGTGGACGTTGTCTAAAACAACTGCTGCTTTACCGACATAAAGCCCGCCACCAGCGCCCATACCGCCGCCGCCGCCGGTGCCGCCAACGGCGTGCGCGTTTTCGATCGTTAGGTTTTCAATCGTGACCGTTTCTGCGTTTGATCGGACAAAGAATCCGCGAAACGGGGAAGCTCCGGTGCGCTCTAAGGTGTTGTTGGTCCCGTTAATGGTGAAAGAATGGTCGGTCGGCTCTAAAACGTCGCTCGCATTGAGCGGTTGAAAAAGTTGGGAGTAGGAGATGTTATTATCAAAAGTGATTGGACTTAACAAGCCATTGTTGGCTTGCATAATGGCATTTTCTAGCTCGGATGCATTGGTGACGCCGAATAGGGAGCTCGAGGTAAGGAGGGCAAGGAGGGTAAGGTAGAGAGGTTTTCTGTTGCAGCTCATTAAAAGGCTTAAATAGAATAAAGGAATCTATTTGCTCACTGTAAGTCACTTTAGATTTTTTTTGCTAAAAATTTTCAGATTACAAAAAGTAGCTCTCAAGTCAAAATCATCAAATTTCCCATAGGGCTTTCTTATGGAAATCATCAGCAAAGTTGCCGAGGGCGGACAAACATGGGCGCATCGGGTCAAGATGGTCCAACAGGTGCTCAAAAGCGCCTTTATATGGGCGTTTTTAACTGGACTCATCGCAATAGGTTATCTTCAGTACAAGGAGCCAAAGACTTCTTATCAGGCGCTTTATTACCTGTGAGTGCGACCTATGAGGCTATCTCACTAAACGATTTTTTGATTTTTTCTTGAATTTTTCTTTTTCCCATGCTTGAAACGGAAAATAAGAAAAGAGTTCATACTTTTGTAGAAAACTTCTGCGTAAATTTGAAAAAAGCTGACACTTTTTCTTTAGCGACCACTGAAATACAGACTTATTCTCA